>CAMGGL010000035.1 GCA_946055575.1 uncultured Candidatus Melainabacteria bacterium | reverse complement strand
ACAAAAAATATCTATAAAACGGTACTATTTTCAAGAAAAATAATAAAAAGACATGCTCATTGTCTACAAATTATTTTATTTTCTTTAAAGAAGAAATAAAATTGTTATGCTCTACATCGCCGTCAACTTTAGTCAAAAATATTTGACAGTCCTTGTCATCCGCTTCTATCGACGGAATTTGAGAAATTTCTGAGGCATAATATTCGCTATCATTTCGACTGCCTAAAGGGATTCTGTTTGCCAAAGCATTTAAAGATATTCCCCTGAAAAATCCAAACAAGCCCTTTTTGCTATTAGAAAATTTTGTATAAATCCTCAAAGCAGCATCTTGATTTTCGAGGTTATATGTCCCCACAATATAAGAACTTAATTGAGGCGCTACTGATTTTATCTTCATCGGAAAGACTACATTATCTTTTAGTATTAAATCCCCGTCAATTTTATCAAATTT
Source organism: uncultured Candidatus Melainabacteria bacterium (assembly GCA_946055575.1). Taxonomy (GTDB): domain Bacteria; phylum Cyanobacteriota; class Vampirovibrionia; order Gastranaerophilales; family Gastranaerophilaceae; genus Zag111. Next base: position 13,599 of record CAMGGL010000035.1, on the reverse strand, counting down.
ACCCTCCGGAATATTTACCAAATCAGAAACAACAGATGGGCTAATCATAGTTAAAGGATTTCTGAAAAGAGCTGCAACTTTCATCAAATACTCAACTAATCCGACTTTACCGATAGTGCCGTTATTTACTCGGAATTTTATTCTTCCGTTCAATTTCAAAGAATCATCTGTATTCAAATCTATCAATCCGCTCGCCTTACCATCAATCTCTTTTGAAAGATTTAAAAGCGAGGTTGCAATAATATCCGAATTAACATCTTTTATTCCCAACCAAATTGAATATTTATGGTTTTTTAAATCACAAACAATTTTAGCCGATGAAGTTCCCTCTGCAATATTAAATCTATTTGAATTAATCTTTAAACGACTATCCTTATCAAGAGTCATATCAGCTTTTACATCAGAAAAATTTATACCCTTATAAAATCCGCTTCCGACATTTAATATACATTCTTCAATAATCAAATTTGCCAAATCAAAAGTTTGAACATCATCGTCGTCATCTACATCTCCGCCTTTTGCAACGGAATCTGAAATTGCTTGATTTATATCCTGAGAGGCTTTCGTAGGTTGCTGAGCATTAAAAGCCTTTAAATATCTTTCAACATCAATTTTATCCACATTCAAAGTTATATTTTTTACAACAATCGGGAACTTAACTTCATTAACGATAGTGCCGGATAAATCGTAACCGGAACGTCTGTATCTTCCGTTTGCAAGAATGTGCATATTATCCTTATCCGTTTTAAATTCACCATTTTTAATAAACAGTCGTTGACTTGGAATTGCAAGATTTTCAACTTTCATATCAGCTTTTATCTTCGGAGAATACCCTTTTCTGTTCAGCACATCAATATGTCCTGATATTGTTCCGTTTTTGAAAAGTTTTTGTTTTAAAAGCATGTTTACAAAACCGCTCGGCATCGGCTTTGGTAATTCCATGCCCATACGTTTGACAAAAGTTTCTCCGTTTGCAAAATCAATATCCCCATACAAACTGACTATCGGGATTTTAACCTGTTTCATATCGTCTTCGGGATTTCCTGCATAGTAGTTAAGAGATTTAAGATTAAGCATAGTATCTTCAAAATGAACAACTGCGGATAAAACCCTGCTCGCCTCATCATTCATAAACGATTCTTCACCGTCAACAATAAAACCGTTGCCTTTCTTAAACCAATACAACCATTTCAAGTCAATTTTGTTATTTTTTGACTTTAATTTGAGCATAGTTTCTGCCTGACCTTTTATTTCAACAGGATAACCAATCAGTTTGGATAAATAATTTTTGGAAAAATCATTGGTAACAACAGCATTTCCAACTAAATTTGTATCAACGGATTTCAAATAATCATCTACTGTACCCTCAAAATCCATTTTATTTGTGAGTTTACCGTTATAAAACCCGCCAAAACCACTCAGAGAAATCTTTTTATCATCAAAAGATACTTTTCCTCTGTTTAATAAAATCGGCAAATTCGCAAGCGGAACGAGTTTAAAACTCAATTTGTTCAAATTTAGTTTTCCGTTCAATCCATTATGTGAAATTTTTGTATCAAAATCAAAATTACCGTCAATATCTTTAAAATAAACAAGCTGCTGAGAAAGATTGTTTTCAATAATTTGAGAATCCAATAATGCAATCACAGCCGGAATTGAAAATTTCTTTGACGAAAAATTAAAATCATAATTCGACTTAACATCCAGAACTCCATCATATTTTATTTTAGACTCGTTTACATATATATCGCCGTCTTTTAAAACTAATCTTTCTTTATCTTCTATAAAAACATGCCCGCCGTCAGTCGTTTTTATATTAAGTACATTTTTACCTTTTAATACACTCAAAAGAACATTATATTTAACCTGTTTTTTATTGATATTATCATCAATATCAAAATCCTTGATTGATAATTTTACATTTGTATTTTTATCAATGTTATACAAAACCAAAGCATCTTTTACTGAAATAACAGCTTGAAAGACATCGAAACTTAAATCATTTTGCGAACTTTTTTGTTCGGCTGGAATCAGGGTCATCAATTTGTTCACATCGGCAAATACATAATCGGTATTGGCTGATTTTAAAACAAATTTCTTGTTTATGATATTAGAAAAATCAACCTTTGCTCCAAAATTATCAACAAGCAGAAAGTCATTTTTCCCGCCGTGAATTTTCAGATGAGCCACCCCAAATTCTATTTCAGGTTTCAAAGATGTTTTAAGATATGGTTTTTCAATATTTGCCTGAACTTTTAACTGCTCAGAAACAAGTTTTTCAAGATGTGAAACAACTTCAGGATTAGATATGGCAGCAGGTAAAACTTTTAAATAGACAAAAACCACCATTGCAGACAAAAGCAGCGCACAGATAAATACGCTTGTAATTGTTATTCCTAAAATTTTTAAAAGCTTCTTACTCATCTTAATAAGATTATATCATAATGAATTTTATGATATCATAATAGTATGAAAAAACTTTTAATTTTATCCTGCATACTCTTATTTTCCACAGGCACGGCATTTGCCGCAGAAAGCACTTATGTAGCGAATAAAAACGTGACAACTTTTTCTCAGAATGAAAAATGGGGACTTAAAGACGATGAGGGAAATATTGTCGTTGAAGCCGATTATCGAAAAATAATTCGGCTTGGGAAATCGTCTTGGATAGTTCAAAATAAAAAAAATAAATATGGACTAATTGCAAACGACGGAACTGTATTGGTTCCTATAAAATATAATCACGCCGACAGATTAGTCAGCAAATTCGCAAAATTCGGAAACAATAACGACTACGGAATTTATGATGAAACAGGAAAAATCATAGTAAAGCCTGAATTTGCAAAAATTGATATCCTGTACGGTCAAATGTTTCTCACATACAAAAATTATCAATATGGAATTGTCAGCTATGACGGAGAAACAATACTTGAAAACGAATTTGATGATATTTATATGCCTAAACCCAACGTCATGCGAATCAGATATCAAGGAAAATGGTACGAACTTGAACAGGTAAAAGCAGATACACTAACATTACCTGCTGATGCAAAACATAACCTTTCAACAAAAGAGGATTTGGATTTGAGAAATATTGTGGTAAATACCGGAGTTGTATCAAGTTATTCAGTACTAACATTTTCTGACTATCTGATTAAAATATTTTCATCAATTTCTCCTGCACACGAAGACACTATTGATGAATTAATGCTCTCTCAAGGCGCAGATACGGTTAATATACTTGTGAAACTTTCCTGGCTGCCAAAATATCCGATAGTTTACGCTCGCAAATACTACGAAAATGTACGAAACCCACACAACGGGCCACTATCGGAAGTCAGATATGAATTAAAACAACAAATCAAATAAAAACTAAAAATCCAAAAGAATTTTAGAGGTAGAAATAACAAGTCCGACAGCCCATTTTGCAATAATAAGCCCGCCCAGAATTCCGATAACCGGATCTAAAAAAACAAGTCCTAAGTACTTACCACAAATTAATGCACAAATAGCCAAAATTGAAGTAAAAGCATCTGCCAAAATATGCAAATATGCTGCCTTATAGTTAAGATTTTCATCTTGTTTATGTTGATGATTGTGTTCGCCGTCGCATAAATCATGATGATGCTTATCTCCCATTATCAAAACACATACAAGATTTACGACCAATCCTATAAGCGCAACCAAAATAGCATCATTAAAAGATATTGACAGAGGTTTAAAAAACCTTTCAACCGATTCCCAAATTATTGCAACAGAAGTTAATCCAAGCAATATTGCACTTGTATAACCACCCAAAGCATTGAATTTTTCAGTTTTATCCTGAAATTTGATTGCAAATAAACATATCAAAAAGGTAATACCCAAAGCCAACGCATGCGTTCCCATGTGAAATCCGTCCGCAGTCAATGCCATTGAATGAGATATTATCCCAAACCAAATTTCCAAAACCATTGTTACCAAAGTTATTATAATAACAACCAAAGTTTTATTCTTCAAATTAGTATTATCCATTTCTTAATCCTCATAAAGAACTGTCCGTTCTTGTAATATCCCATAAATCAAATTTAGTCAATCCCTGAAATAAAATTAATCAAGATATTTGGTTAAAATTTCAAACACATCACCAACAATTCCAGTATCGGCAATTTCAAAGATTGGGGCATTTTCATCATTATTTATGGCTATAATATGTGTTGAACCTTCCATCCCTACAGTATGTTGAATTGCTCCTGAGATTCCACATGCTATATAGACTTTCGGTTTTACCGTTTTTCCTGTCTGTCCCACTTGAATTGTTGACGGAGCAAGCCCCATTTCAACAGCAGCTCTTGATGCTGCAACCGTTGCACCTATCTTATCCGCAAATTTTTTAAGCAACTTAAAACCTTTTTCATTTTTCAAGCCTTTTCCGCCAGCAACAATAATTTCAGCAGAATCAAGTTCATTAATTACAGTATCCGCAGTCTTTTTAAACTCAAGAAGTTTTACATGACAATCAACACCTGATAAATTGACAGGACAAGAAACTATTTCAGTTTTATAAAAATTATCTTCCTGATTTATTTTAAAGACATTTGGACGTACCGTTGCCATTTGCGGATAAGTTTTACAAAGAATCGTTGCCATCAACTGTCCGCCAAATGTCGGACGTGTTGCGGCAAGTTGACCTTTATCATTGATATCCAACTCAATACAATCGGCAGTCAATCCGGTTCCCAGCGCACAAGACACTCTCGGCGCTAAATCTCTGCCTTGATTTGTTGCTCCTATTAACAAGATTTCAGGTTTTATCACCCCAACCAAATCAACCAACAGTTTTGAATAATATTCGGTAGAATACTCTTTTAACCTATCATCCTCAAAACAATAAACTTTATTTAAACCCTTATTTTCAAAAGATTCCCTAAATGTTTCACAAAGCCCAACTCTGCAAAAAACTACTGCATTAACCTCTACATCGCCAAGTTTTTTTGAAAGTTCCTTTGCTTTATCAACAAGTTCATAAAAAACAGTATGAATATACTCTTCCCTTGTCAATTGAGCGTATATTAAAATACCCGAATTATCCATTTTCACAAACTCCCAAATGTTCAAGCGTATCATCTAACAGTTTAACACTATCATCAGTATTCATTTTGTATTTTTTTGCATTGTGAAGTGAAACATGTCTAAAAGCCTTTGATACATAAGTCGGAGAACCCTTTATTCCCGTTTTTTCAGGTACTAAACCGATATCATCTATTGAGCATACCCTAATTTGTTTTTTTGATGCAGAAATTATACCGTTTATCCTTGCCCGTGAAGTTTCAAACTCTTGATTTAAAACACAAATTAATGACGGCAGAGTTACACTCACTGTTTCTATTCCGTCCTCAAGTTCTCTTGTTAAAATTAAATTACCGAATTCATCTGCACTTTCAAAGTCTTTAACATAAGTAACTTGAGGTATTTCAAGAAAATTAGCAATCGCAGGACCTGTTTGAGCAGTATCACCATCAACCGCAAACTGTCCACATACTATCAAATCAAAATCAGGCAGAACAGATCTTATCGCTCTTGAAATCGTAAGTCCGGTTGCATAAGTATCCGAACCCGCAAACTTTTTATCCGAAATCAAAACCGCTTCATCACAACCTAGTGCAAGCACCTTACGCAACATCGTTTGAGCCTGCATCGGCCCCATTGTGAATACTGTAATTTCTGTTTCAGGTACATTTGATTTAATTTTTAATGCCAGTTCCGTAGCATACAAGTCGTAAGGATTTATAACACTTTCAACACCTTCTCTTTGAATTGTGTTGTGTTCTGTCCATTTGATATCAGTTGTATCCGGAACCTGTTTTACACATAATGCTATTTTCATAATTGATTATTGCTGTTTTTGTCTTTGTTTTTGATTAGCCTCAAGTAGTGCATTATATGCTAATAAATACATTGCACACTTTTGAACGCTAGGAACATACCAAGCGCATTTTGTTTGGCTACATACCATATCAATACCAGAGCCGATACTAACTAACGGACAAACCGGAATGTCATTTTTTCCCATTTTTTATTTCTCCTATAATATTTTATTGTGCTTGCTTTAATAAGTTACAACTTTCACATCGTTTACGTTCTTGATCTTTATAAATCCGAGTTCTGTTAATAACTTCGTCAAAATCAATCTTATGAGCATCAAAATCCGGACCGTCAACACAAGCGAATTTTGTTTCCCCACCTACAGTAACACGACAAGCTCCGCACATGCCTGTACCGTCAACCATAATCGGATTCATACTTGCTTCGGTATAAATTCCCTTATCTTTGGTTAATTCCGCAACCGCACGCATCATAGGCATCGAACCGACTGCAATTACATAATCTACTTTTTCGCGTTCAATAATATCTTTCAACACCGCTGTACCAAACCCCTTAATACCGTACGAACCGTCATCAGTCGTAAGATAGAGTTCATTACATGCAGTTTTCATTTTATCTTCCCAAAACAGAAGTTCCTTTGTTCTTGCTCCTGATATCATATACACTTTATTTCCGGCATCTTTTAATGCCTTTGAAATAAGATAACAAGGTGCTGCACCGTAACCTCCGGCAACACAAACCGCAGTACCGTAGTTTTTGATATCGGTAGGTTTTCCTAAAGGACCAACCAAATCAACTAATTCTTCGCCGACCTCTAACATTGCGAGTTTTTTGGTAGAATATCCTACTGCCATAAACACCAATGTCAAGATACCTTTTTCCTTGTCAACATCTGCAATAGTCAACGGAACCCTTTCTCCGTCTTCTTCTACTCGAAAGATAATAAACTGTCCTGCTTTTGCGTTTCTTACAACATAAGGAGCATCAATTGTTATTTCGTATTGATTAGGACAAATTTCCTTTTTAGATAATATTTTATAGCCCATATCTCACCTTATTCCATACCTAAAAAGATTATACTACAAAATAGCAAATATTAAAACATATTAACAATTTTATATTACTTGCCATATTTTTTAAACTGAGTTTTAAAAAAGTTTATAAGTTTATTTAATTCGGTTGAATGTGACCCTTTGACAAATATATAATCATTATCAACAACATAATTCGATATATCGTCAATAATTTTATCTACAGAATCGTAATAATGACAATCTAAATTATCCTTTATTTTTTCATAAAGAACAGACATATTTTTACCAAGTAAAATAACTCTTGAAGGATTAACTTCAAAAATCGTATGAGCAAGGTTTTCGTGTTGAACAGAAGTCTGAGCTCCGCCTTCTGACATTTCCCCCAGCACTAAGAGTTTATTTTCATTAGCTTTATAAAGAGAATTAAAACCGTTAAGCGTCAATTCCATTGACAACGGATTAGCATTGTAACTTTCATCCATAACGGTAATATGACGATTTTGGTCAAAATAACCATTCATAACAACTCCCCGACCAGCAATCGGTCTAAACTTTCTAAAACTTTGAAACAAATTTTCATCAACAGGCAAACCTGCAGCAACAAAAACACCGACTACAGCCGCCATATCAAGTAAAACATGGACTGGTACCGGATATTTCGAGTATTCAAAAACTCGTCCATAAACCTTTATACCTGAGAATTCATCTGTAATAACCTGTATATCAGAATCGGTATCCAATCCAAAAGTTACAATTTTAAGATTTTTAGCCAATGCGGCAGATTCAACAGTTTGATAATATTCCATATTTTTGTACAATACAGCACTTCCACCGGATTTCATTTCAGTAAAAATTCTTGATTTAAGTTTTGCAATAAGTTCAAGAGATTGATCCTGCGTCAAATGAACGGGCGCGATATTAGTTATTACGGCAATATCAGGGATAACCATTCTTGCACTTGGGAACATCCCCCTATTTAAAGAAACTTCATTCACCCAGTAAGGCTTATTCAAATCATAATTCGCCATATTCCAAGAAATTCCGTAAACCGTATTTGCGCGATTGATATTTCCATCAACTCCGTATTGTTTCAAAGCATCATAACAAATCTGAGTAGTAGTAGATTTCCCCGCAGAACCTGTTATTGCAATGACCTTTCCGCTATATCTACCTCTAATAAAACAAGCCATTTCATATAAAGAAGACTGAATATCTTTAACCTCAATTATGGGATATCCATATTTTTTAAAATATTCATAATCAGTACACATAATTGCATTAATATTATTTCTAATCTCTTCTTTTTCCAGAAAATTTTCACTAATTCCTGATGTTTCATCAGACTTTCTTAAGATGTGAATTTTACCGGCAGACGAATAAGTTGGCACTACACAAACCCCACAACTTGAGAATTCGTCAAAATCCCCGTAAAATTTTGCATCGGATAAAACCTGCTCCAATATATCTTTTGTCCAAAAATTCATAAAATAAATATAACATACGTAACTGTAAAGTTCAACAAGAAAAAGGGTCAGACAATGTCTGACCCAAAGTTATATTATTATAGATTTTTATTTCTCTTTTTTCGGAGAAACGACTTTTGTATCTTCGATGCCGTTATCTACTTTACCCAGAATTTGTGGCAATTCAATTCCGGCTTGACCTGCCAAATCGTGCATTGCAGGTAACGCTTTGATTAAATCTTTCATAAAATTAGCTGTGGTTGAGCCGTTAGCGGAACCTGTACCGCCATCCCAAACAGTAATTTTATCAAATTTGATATTTTTAATTGCATCAACTTGTTTTTCAACGATTTTTTCGATTTTTTCAATCATCAAGAAACTTGTAGCAATTTCAGGTCTGTTATTTGATATTTTAACAAGGTCTTCGTAACCTTTAGCTTTAGCTTCCAATACAGCTTTCACACCTTCTGCTTCTGCAAAGTATTTTGCCTTTATTGCATCAGCCTCACCGAGAGCAATTCTTCTTGCTCTTTCTGCTTCGGCATCTGCTTGAACTTGAATTTTAAGTTTTTCAACTTCTTGTCTTGCAAGTTCTTCTTTTTTAAGTTTAGCTTCTTCTTGTTCTTTTTGAGCAAGTAATACGTCACGTTGAGCATTTGCTTTTGCAACTTCACCTTCTCTGAACGCATCAGCCTGTTTTACCGCAAGTGTTGCGTTGTATTCGGCAATATTTGCTTTTGCTACGTTTTCACCCTCAACAGCCTGAGCTTCAAGTTCTGCAGTTTTAATACGTTGTTCTCTTTCTGCATTTGTTCTACCGATTTGAGTTTGAGCGGTTTGTTCGGCAACTTGAACCTCTTTTTCTTTATTTGCGGATGCTTCACCGACCGCACCGAGTTTTTCCTGTTGTGCAACTTCTACTTTAGCTTTGTTTATAGCTTCTGCTGCCGCTTTTTTACCGATAGCATCAATGTAGCCTGATTCATCTGTGATATCCTTGATGTTTACGTTGATAATATAAAGACCGATTTTATTCAACTCGGTATTTACGTTTGCGTTAACCTGTTCTAAAAATTTTTCTCTGTCTTGGTTAATTTCTTCAATGGTTAATGTTGCAATGGCAAGACGTAATTGACCCAAAATAATATCACTTGCTTGTGTTATAACTTCAGGTTTTGAAAGTCCCAAAAGACGTTCAGCAGCGTTAATCATAATTTTAGGGTCGGTTGAAATACCAAATGTAAATGTTGACGGTACCGCAACACGAATATTACCCTTTGAAAGAGCTCCTCTCAAATCAATATCCGTTGTCATCGGCTCTAATGATAAAACTCCATAATCCTGAATTAACGGGATAATAAATGTACCACCACCGTGTACACATTTTGCGGTTTGATTACCGCCTGTTTTACCGTAAACTACAATAATTTTGTTTGACGGGCATCTTTTGTATTGATTGGCGATAAAGATAAATACCGACAATAATACCAATGCTAATGCAATAATTAATCCGAACATTTTAATTTTCCTTTCTTTTTTGTTCTTTATTCCTTAATATTTTTAACTACTTGTAATAAATCTTTTTCAATGCCGACAACTTCCACAATATCAAAAGATTTTATAGGGGTATCAGCCATATTTATAGCATCAGTTACAACTAATTGACCGGAAATTTCTACCTCTACTTTACCTTTTCCACTATTCTCATCAAAATTTGTATATGCCTTACCTAATTTACCTATGGCTGTTTTCTTATCTTTTTTAACATTCTTTTCAAGTTTTTTAACAGCAAACATCAACCCTGCCGTAACAAACATAAAAATCAAACCGACAGCAAAGGCGATTAAGAAATTACGAAGCTGCCCCAAAGCAAATTGGTGAAGTCCGGCATAACCCATCCAGCCAAACCCCATAAAAAATGCCATTATAGACTGTGCTGAAAGGAAATTAAACGAACAATCCGTATCAATTTCGGTGTTAAAATCTGCAAAAACTTCACTATCACCGCCCACTATTGAAAATAGTATCATTTTCAATACAAATAATATCGTTGAAAAAATTGCAACATAATAATATACTTTCCAAATATTTTCCAATGTAAGTGCAGATATCGCCATAATTTTCTCCTTTACTTATGATTTAGTATTTCTTTTTTGCCTAAAACTTTTTTGAGTTTTTGTTGCAGAAGTCTTCTTTACCATATTTGAAGATGTTTGTATCCTTTTTACGCTATAAACATCAGGAAGTGACTGGATGCAAGCAATAACTTTTTTTAATGTATCAATATTATCTAACTCCAAACCTATTTCGATAATACCGACATGATTTTTTGTTTTAATATTTGCATTAACAATATTTGTATTATTATCGGAAACCGCAGATATAACATCCTTCAACAATCCAAGTTTTTCAGCAGTCTCAATTCTTATTGTTGTATTATATGTTTTATTTGTATTTATACCTGCCCATTTGATATTCATCAATCTTTCAGGCGGAATGGTTTCAAGCGTTTTACAATCAGCTCGGTGAACAGAAACCCCTTTTGAACGAGTGACAACACCGACTATCGGTTCTCCCGGAATTGGAGAACAACACATTGCAAAGGAATACATCAAGCCTTCCAAGCCCTCTATATCTTTTTTAGAACTCTTGCGATTTGAAGTATGGAAAGCGTCTTCAGGGTTTTTCTCAACAGGTTTTTTGAGTTTATTTAAAACCTTATTTGCGGTTGTTTCTCCGTACCCAACAGCGGCAAACAAATCTTCATCACTTTGATAATTCATTTGTTTTGCAACTTTTTCAAACTCGCCATTTTTTACATATTCATCAAAAACAGCTTTCGTCAATTCATGTTCAAGATTTGATTTACCCATCTTGACATGTTCTTCCCTGTTATTTTTCTTAAACCATTGTTTAATTTTCTGAGAAGCCTGTTTTGTAACGACAAAAGTCAACCAATCCAGTCTTGGAGCCGGATTTTTCGAGGTTAAAATTTCTACAATATCACCGTTGTTCAGTTTTGTATTAAGCGGAACTATTCTACCGTTGATTAAAGCTCCTACAGTTTTGTGCCCGACATCCGAGTGGATTCTGTATGAAAAATCAACAGGAGTAGCGTCTTTTGGCAAATCCAAAACATCTCCGTTCGGAGTGAATGCAAATACCTGATCGGAGAACAAGTCCAGCTTAACACTTTTCACATAATCCTGAGCATTTTTCATTTCCTTATCGTATTCTACAAGCTTGTGCATCCAGGAAAACTTCATATCAGAAGCATTATCAGCTTTTTGTGAACCTTTTTCTTTATAACGCCAATGTGCGGCAACACCGTATTCTGCGACTTGGTGCATTTCCCAAGTTCTAATTTGTACTTCTAAAGGTTTTGAACGAGGACCAATTACAGAAGTATGCAACGATTGATACATGTTACCCTTCGGCATTGCAATATAATCTTTAAACCTGCCAGGAATAGGTTTAAACTGGGAATGAATTAAACCTAAAACTTCATAACATTCCCTCACAGTATCAACAATAACTCTGACCGCTGTTATGTCATACAGATCATGAAACGCAATATTTTGACGTTTCATTTTTGCATAAATACTGTAATAGTGCTTTGCTCTGCCTGTAATTTGAGCATTAATTCCACTTTTTTTAACATCCTGAGAAATTTTATCTATTAGCAGATTAACTGTTTCTTCTCTATCCGCTTTGGTTTGAGCAACCAAATTCGCGATTTCGTAATACTTATCAGGCTCTAAATAACGAAGTGACAAATCTTCAAGTTCAGCCTTGATTTTATAGATACCCAAACGATTTGCCAACGGAGCAAAAATATCAAGCGTTTCCTGTGCAATCTTTTTTTGTTTTGCAGACTCCATAAAATTCAAAGTTCGCATATTATGTAACCTGTCTGCCAATTTCAAGAAAATCACACGAATATCATTCGCCATTGCAATAAACAATCTGCGAAAATTCTCAGCCTGACGTTCTTCTTTGGATTTAAATTTCAATTTTCCGAGTTTTGTAACTCCTTGAACTAAATTTAAAACATCCGTTCCAAAAAGTTCTTCTATCTGTTCTGGCTTGGTATCTGTATCTTCCAACACATCATGCAAAAATGCCGCAATCAACGTAGAAGTATCAACTTCAAGTCCCACAAGTATCTTAGCCACCTCAACAGGATGAATAATATAAGGCTCTCCTGAAACTCTAAACTGACCCTCGTGAAGCTTCTTCGCAAATTTATAGGCTTTTTCAACAAGCCCGACATCCTCCGCAGAATGTTTTTGCGATATCATTATCTCTTTTATTTCTTTAAATGTTTCTATGTCCGACATAACACAATAATGATATAAGCTGCAATAAGTATTTTCAAGAAAAGCAAAAAAATTTCATACAGAAATATGAGGTTATGCCAAACAATATTATAAAGTGCGGGAATGACAATCTGTTCCGCCTGTTTTTATCAAATTATATTTATCTGCCAAATATTCAACACAATCGGGGTTTGAAAACTTTATATATTTTCGCCATCTCGGATAAGGATAATAAACCTCAATGCCGTCCAGTCCCATTGAAACTAACTCCGACACAAATTTATCAAGGTTTAACGCCCAACAACAACAAGGATGTGCCAATACGGCAATCCCGCCTGATGAATGTATCGCAGCTATCAATTCTTTCAAATTTCTTTTTGCAAAAAATCTGACAATATCCATTTCTGTTCCACGCTTATCTTTTGAATAGAATTTTTGCATCTGCGGATGCGCAGGATTAATTCCGTACGCCAAAAGATGCAAAAAGATATACTTGTGCCATACATCAAATTCTACCCCAACAATTGAACCAATATCAGGATTTTCCAAATGCCCACATACTGTATTATGATCAGTTATTGCGTAAGCCTTATATTTTTCTTTTGCTTGTTTTGCAATTTCATCAAAATCAGCCTTACCATCTGAATATGTTGAATGAATATGTAAATTAACTTTGCCGTTTAAATAATCTTCTTTTGTAAAACTTTTTATTAGTTGTAAAAAATTCATCATAATCTTTGTATTTATACCTATTTGTAATAAAATTATGATACAACAAAGGAGAGGTTATGTCCAAATACAAAGTCAAAAACAGCATTTGGTTTGTACTTGCTGAAGGAATTAAGATATATTTTTCAAATATTGATAAATTTTTCACCTACATGCTTTTTCCGGTATTCGGTCAAATTGCGGGGATTG
>CAMGGL010000034.1 GCA_946055575.1 uncultured Candidatus Melainabacteria bacterium | reverse complement strand
TTCCTATATCTCTTTTATCGGCTCATTCTTCTTTTTTCTTTAATTTTTTCAACTTGTTTTGTAATATTTTGTTACATTTTGCCACAAAGTCACTTATCTCAACAATTTTACAAAACTTAAAAATGTGTATGTTTTATCAAAAATATGGGTTTATTAGAAATATACACGAAAGGATGATGAAAAGATTATGGATATGGCAATTACCTCCGGCAGAATGCCTGCTGTTATTGATAAAATAAGAAATATCAGTAATTTGTGCAGAATTTCTAATATTGAAAAAATGCTCTCTGACTGTTTAGATAACTTACCGCAAGAAAGTGCAATTAATTATGTCGGTGAACTTAACAAAAATGATATTATGCATTAGTATTTTGTGCCGGTCTAAAAATCAGAAATAATGAAGTTTACGCTTTCTTGAACGAAATATTTTTTCGTGCTATCATTATACTGTTGTAGTAAAGGAAAAAGACATGAGTTTAACAGTATATTTAGGGATAGACGTAGGTTCGGTTACAACTAAACTTGCTTTGGTTGATGAAACCGGCAAATATGTAGACAGCGTAATGTTAAAGACCGCAGGGAAACCTGTTATGGCGGTTCAAACAGGATTAAATAAGCTTTATGAAAAAAGAATAACGGAATATGACGTAAAAGGTGTCGGGACAACCGGTTCGGGACGTGCATTGGCAGGTTCTTTAGTAGGTGCTGATGTTGTAAAAAATGAAATTACCGCACATGCTGTTGCCGCAAGTACAAATATTCCGGGTGTTCAAACAATATTAGAAATTGGCGGACAAGACAGTAAAATAATAATCCTTCGCGACGGTATTGTTACCGATTTTGCTATGAACACTGTCTGTGCTGCCGGAACAGGAAGTTTTTTGGATCACCAAGCTCAACGATTGAATGTTCCGATTGAAGAATTTGGAGCTACAGCGTTAAAATCCACAAACCCTGCAAGAATAGCCGGAAGATGCGGAGTTTTTGCGGAGTCTGATTTAATTCACAAACAACAGCTTGGCTATCCTGTTGAAGATTTATTATACGGTCTTTGTCAAGCACTTGTAAGAAACTATTTGAGTAATTTGGCTTTAGGAAAAGAGCTTTTACCGACCGTATCTTTTCAGGGCGGCGTAGCTACAAATACCGGTATGGTTAAAGCGTTTGAAGAAGCCTTAAATACAAAAATTGTAGTACCTGAAAATCACCAAACAATGGGCGCTATAGGGGCAGCTCTTTTAGCTATGGAAAACCATCAATATACGGAAGAACCTACAAAATTTAAGGGTTGGAATGTTGCTGAAATGCACTTTTCTTCAATTACCTGTGCTTGTACCGGTTGTTCTAATAACTGCGAAGTTATTACGATTGTTGAAGGAGTTAATGAAGTTCAACACGTTGAAAAAATCAAAGATGTAAAAGGTAATATCATAGCTCGCTGGGGCGGAACGTGCGGACGCTGGGATATAAGCTAGTTAAAGGGTTACGATAATGCAAAACTTCGGGCAAAATCTTCAAAGAACTTCTATATTAAACGAGCTTTCTAACGGAAATGCCGAACTCGGAGAAGCTTTTGCTCTCTTACTTAACGACATGGTTGTTCAAAGCGGAATTACAAACCCTAAAGCAGAACCTTTTGATGTAGTTCCTGATTCTTGGAGACAGCTTGCGGATAAGCCCGACAAGACTCCAGAAGATATCAAACAGCTTGATGAAACTTTTAAAGGTGAAGTTCGACTTCTTGCAGAATCATATTTGTTGTTCATTGCAAAAGAAACTCGTAACCTGACAGGCAAAATAGACTATGCGCAATATGAAGCGTTTTTGCTAAAATATCGTTTCGGGCATTATGATGTTATGAACAAACCTGAATATCTGAATAAAGTAAAAGTTCAAATCAGAAACGCCTTTAACAAAATAGCTTCACATGGCGAGCCAACGGGGGATAATCTGATAGATAAGCATGATATGGCTGCGTATATTTATGCAATGTCGACAAAATCAAGAAGGGATTCAAATAACAACTTTATCGGATTTGAAATAAACGGATTAATAAAACCCGAAGATTACGCAACAAATGAACATAATCTCTTTGAACCGGATGATAATCTGTTTTCGGTGAAACTGAGAATAGCGTACAAAACATTAAATTCATAGGAGTGAAGTTATGAAAAAAATAATAATATTATCTACATGTTTAATGGCTACAATGTTTCTGCCGCAAGCATTTGCGCTTGAAAATATAACAAGTCTTGATGATGTTGAAGTTCCTGTGCAGGAAGAAATTACAGAACCAAAAATTCTTAAAGCTGAAATAAAATTTGATTGGTTGGAAATTTCTCAAGCTCAAAGAGATGAAAATATAGAACATTTCAAAAATCTTCTTTTTGAAAATAATACAAGTAAAATAAAATATACAAAAGAAGAATTTAACAAAGAATTTTCGGCATATAAGAAAGATAAAGATTTTAAATTGCACTATATGCTTACAAATGAAGGGGTAACAGAGGATGAAGATGCGAAATATTGTGCATTTTATTTCAAAAAGAATACCCTTGTAATGTATGCGATACAATATAAAAATAATCCGACAAAAGCCTTTTATTATACCGCATTTGGAAAACTTTATTACACGGATGTAATCTCTGATGAGTATCCGAATTTTCCATACACATCAATGCAATACAATAGAAAAGGTGAATTGAAAAGCGCTATCTATTTTGTATCCAAAGATATTCAATATATGTTTGACCCTGATATGAATTTTCAAGGTATTTGGTACAAAGATAAAATGTATGATAAAAACGGAAAACAAACAATTACCCGCACAGCTTGGTAAAAATTTCCGTTCAATTTAATATAACAATTCCCGCATTTAAATATATTGCATAAACGACTTGCAAAAAATACGGGATTAACAGTATTGTCGCGAGTTTTGACAGCTTTGAAAATTTAATTATTGTTAATATCAAAAAGATAAACAACAGTATTACATCTGCTAATGCAAGCTGAATTTGCTTTAATTCAAAAAATACATAAGTCCAAGTAAAATTAATGATGAGTTGAATTAGAAATAGAACAACCGCATCATACTTGGTTTTTGAATATTGTTTTGACAAGATTATAAAGAATGAAATCGCCATAAGTGTATATAAAATTCCCCACGCTATAGGGAAATATTGAGGCGGAGGAGTAAATGGAGGTTTTACCAAATTTTGATACCACAGATTCATACTTCTATTTTCTGCTGTTTGAAATATTATACATCCCACATTCGGAATTAAAATGAACAATATTATTTTCAAATCGTTATTAAAAGTGTAAGAGAAAAACAAGAAAGAAATGGAGGTACATTATGAAAAAAATAATTGCAACAGCATTATGCTTAACAATGGCAACACCATGTTTTGCTGCAGGCAGACATCATAATTCTCACTATTATGTAGTGCCACAACACAGACCTCCGCATCTTGAATACGGATATGAATACAGAAATTATCCTCCGACAGTAAGGCCGTGTTCTCAAAGAACAAGAACTCTTGCCGTTGTTGCCGGAGTAGGAGTTGCGGCAGCTATAATTTCAGCTATCGCAGACTAACTGACATACGCTACTTTACTTTTCCTACAGCAATTTACCCCGAAATATATCCAATTATATCAAACTCCATACCGTCTTTATCGGACGGTATTTTTGTATTCAAATGTCTTTTGTAACAATTTCTTAATATATAAGATAAAAAATTAAAGTTTTGAGAAAAACGTGCCGATAAATATCATGTAAGAAAACAAAAAACTTTCCTCCTTTTCCCACACTACTACAAACTAACCTACCACTTGGAACCAAAAGGTTCATTTTTTATTGTTTATATTATTTTTTTACCTCTTGAGGTTTTTCGGAAGATTTTTTATCTAAGCCCATGACTTTCATAATCGGGTGGATTAAAGGATGAGAAGCAATTGGGGCAACAATTGCCAAGCCGGTAACGGAACCGATAATCGAACTTACTTCAACAACACCCTTTGCTAAATTTTCATCAATATTTTCCTTAATAAATTTATCGCCCGTTGGTAAGTTTCTGTTTATTTCTTCAAGTTTTGCAATTTTCCCCGCTTCATCCATTTTATGGTATTTTAAAAAGTCTCCGGAAGATTTAAATGCCTTGAAAACGTCTTCATTAGATAATTTTCCTGCTAACTTAAAAGAACATTTTTTTAATAACGGCATAACAGCAGCAAGGTATATACCTAAACAGGTCATCTGATATAAAAATTCTTTTACTGAGGAATATTTTTTAGTCTGAGTATCAATATCTTTATCCATCAAAATAAAAGAAGGACGACCAACAGCTTTTAAACAAGTTTCTGTTGTAATTTGTGTTATTGTACTTTGTGTCATATTGTACAATGTAGGATTAGATATTATATTTTGAACTGCGCCTATCATATTATCAGACCCTCATTCCTGAATTTGTAAAAGCCGTCATGCTTACATTTTTTGCCGGATAACTATGAAGATGACCGGTTTGTGTAATCGGCATCTTTTGTAATTGCGTTTGCTCAGCTTTGGAAACAATATTTAACTCGTCAGGTTGAGATTTTACATTCTCATTTTTATTATTTTTATGGAAAATTTTATCGGTAAAAGGTTTTACAAATACAGAACATAGACCCGGAATTACAAGGAGTGCCGCTGTACAAACACCTACAAAACGTAAATTATGTTTAGCCATTTTTGCTTTTACAGGGTCTTTGAATAATGCCGCACCTTTTCCTGCAAGTGTTCCGCATAAAAGATATGTTGGAATTGCAATAACCTCGGTTAAGCCTTCTCTTAATGCGGCATATTTTTTTGTTTCGGGCGATTCCTTCTTATCCATCATGGTAAATAACGGTCTGAAAATTCCCTTTGCCGTAGCAATTGCAACAACAGCATAAGCAGGGTTGTTATCCTTACCTATTGATCTGCATATATTTTTTACCGTTGTCCCAAGTGACATTTATTTATCCTGCCGAATTACAAATTTACTACTTCTTTATTTTACTTCCATAAGCGCACGCGCCACGTACTATTTTAAATCAAAGAAAAAATAAAGTTGCTATTTTTGTAAATAATTTTTACATTTTTTGAAAAAAATAATTTCGCATTAATATCTGAAACATTCTTTGTCATGGTCGTCAACAACACCAATTGCTTGAAGATATGAATATACAATAATCGTGCCCACATATTTCATTCCCCGTTTTTTTAAATCTTTGGATATCGTATCTGATAATTGTGAACTTACAATGACTTTCCCTGTTGTATTTTTAATTATTTTATTATCTGTAAAACTCCAAATATAATTTGAAAAGCGGCCATACTCTTTTTGTATTTCAATAAAAATTTTCGCATTCAAAATCGCCGCATTGATTTTTGCACGACTGCGTATAATACCTTCATTTTTGAGTAATTCTTCCACTTTATTATCATCGTAAGAGGCGACTTTTTCTACATCAAAATAATCAAAAGCCTTTCTGAAAGCCTCACGCTTTTTTAGAACGGTTATCCACGAAAGTCCTGCTTGAAAACCCTCCAAAATCAGAAGTTCAAAAAGTTCTCTATCGTCATATTTTGGAACACCCCATTCTTCGTCGTGATATTTGATATAAATTTCAGATTTTTCATCTACCCAGCTGCATCGTTTCATATACAGTATTGTAGCAGAAAAACGTTATTAATACGTGAATAGTTTTTTGTTTTTAATAAGTTGCGCCACCGCCTTTTTAAATCCATTACAACAATCTTTACAAATAATATACAGTCAAATTTGTTTAAGTTATAATTTGGTTATAAAATAGAGTAAATAAAGGAAAATAGAATATGCTAACCGGAAATGAAATCAGAAAATTATATTTAGATTATTTTAATAAGAAACATCAGCACACAGTTGTTGAAAGTTCAAGTCTTGTGCCTGATAACCCGACAGTACTTTTAACAACTGCAGGAATGTTACAATTTTTACCTATATTTTTGGGAATTGTAAAATCGCCTTATGAACCTGCAAGAGCTACTTCCTGCCAAAAATGTGCAAGAGCGGGCGGTAAAGATTCCGATATTGAAAATGTCGGTAGAACTCCACGCCACCATACATTTTTTGAAATGCTTGGGAATTTTTCTTTTGGAGATTACTATAAAAAAGAAATAATTCCTTGGGCTTGGGAATTTGTAACTGAAGTTCTTAAATTGGATAAAGACAGATTATGGATAACAATTTTTGAAACAGATAATGAGGCTTATGAAATATGGCGTAGTGTTGGAGTTCCGGCTGAGCGCATAAAAAGAAAAGGTAAAAAGGACAACTTTTGGGGACCTCCGGGTGCATCCGGTTCATGTGGACCTTGTTCCGAAATTCACTATGACTTAGGCGAGCAGTATAAATGTAATCACCCTAATTGTGGTATAGATACCTGTGAATGTGACAGATGGGTAGAAATATGGAACTTGGTTTTCACAGAATTATATCAAGATGAAGAAGGTAATCAATCTCCTTTGGAAAGCAAGAATGTTGATACCGGTATGGGATTAGAACGTATAACAATGGTTTGTCAGGGTGTCGCATCCACATTTGAAACAGATTTACTTAAACCGATTATGGATGAAGTTTCGAAAATGTGCGGTGTTCCGTATAAAACTTCTGAAAAAACTGATATTTCTTTGCGTATTATAACAGATCACGCAAGATGCGTAACATTTTTGATTTCTGACGGTGTAATTCCGGGTAATGAAGGCAGAAGTTATGTTTTAAGAATGATTTTGCGCAGAGCTTTGCGACACGGCAAAATCTTAGGAATGGATTTACCGTTCTTATATAAATTGGTTGATGTCGTTATTGAAAATTACGGTGAAGCATATCCTGATTTAATCAAGAACAGACAGAAAATTATTGATACAATCAAAAAAGAAGAAGAACGTTTTGCCCAAACTCTTGATCGCGGCTACAAAATGCTAGATGAATTTATCAATGAGAAAAAGGATATTGACGGAGAAAGTGCATTCAAATTGTATGATACTTTTGGTTTTCCGTTTGAACTTACAAAGGAAATAGCAGAAGAAAATAATCTTACAATAGATGAAGCGGGATTTAAAACTGCAATGCAAGAACAAAAAGAACGTGCAAAAGCTGCAACTGCTAAAATTAGCGTTACAGGTGATATGAAGTATGCAAAAATTGAAAATGAAGTAGGCTCAACTAATTTCATCGGCTATAGTGAAAATGAATGTTCTGATGCTAAGATTCTCGCACAAGTTGAAGGAGAAGGATATGTAGATATCATATTAGATAAAACTCCTTTTTATGCTGAATGTGGCGGACAAACAGGTGATAGCGGGATTTTGGAAAATAATGAGTTTAAAGCCGAAGTCCTTACAACATTTAAAGTAAATGACTTATATGTTCACAGATGTTCTGTTTTAAACGGAGAAGTTGTTATAGGTGCTACTGTATGTGCGCTGATTGATGTTGCACGTCGTGAACAAATAAGAGTTCACCATACAAGTGCACATTTATTGCAAGCCGCATTAATAAAAGTAGTCGGAGATGAAGTTAAGCAGGCAGGTTCTGCTGTTGAAGAAAACCGCATGAGATTTGACTTTACCTTCTCAAGAGCTATGACACCTGAGGAAATTACAAAGGTTGAAAACCTGATGAATAAATGGATTGGTGAAGGTTACAGTATAGAAACCAATGTAATGGATATTGAACAAGCTCGTTTGACAGGGGCAACTGCGTTATTTGGTGAAAAATACGGAGATAAGGTCAGAGTGGTTTCGATAGAAAAAGACGGTCAATCAATTTCTAAAGAATTTTGTGCAGGAACTCATGCAAGAAAATTAATTGATTTAAGACTTGTAAAAATCGTTTCAGAAAGTGCAATTGCGGCAGGTACAAGACGTATTGAACTTGTCGTTGCTGATTCTGCAATCGAGTATCTGAATTCTAAATCTTCAGAGATAGATAAGTTATCAACAAAATTTAAATCTCATTATAACGAGGTTGTTGAAAGAGTAGACAAATTGACAGAAGAAAATCGCGAGTTCCAAAAACAAATAGAAAAACTTGAAGAAGAAAATGCTAAAAACAAGTTTGCATCATTTGTTGAACGCGCAGAAGATATCACAGGCGGAAAACTGTTTATTTCTAAAGTTGCAGCAAAAGCTGTCGGAATAAAAATCGGTTTGGAATTTTTATCCCAAAAACTTGGAGAATCAATTATCGTGCTTGCCGGTGAATCAACTGTGGCAGTCAAGGTTTCAGATAGTTTTGTTAAAAAAGGTATCAATGCAGGAAAAATTGTTGGCGAGATTTCACGTGCGACAGGCGCAAACGGTGGAGGTCGCCCGAATTTTGCTCAAGGTGGCGTAAAGGATGCTTCAAAACTTGATGAAATTCTTGCAAAAATAGAAAAAGAATTAAAAATATAAGGAGTAAAGATTATGATAAGAAAGGTAGATTCTCTAAACCCGTTTGATAAAGGATTTTTTGGACAAAGTTTATTAAATGCTAAAAAAAATATGCCCAAAAATGTTATCCCTTCAAAATTTAAAGCTGACAGTATTGATGATTTGTTAAAATATTTTGATGAAAAAATGTTCAAAAAAGTAACATTGGAAAAAGCACCTAAAACAGATATGGTGGTTACGGGTCAATCTCTAACAGGCAAATCAAATAACTTTTGGGGATTTTAAGGATTAAAGGAGAAATTTATGACAGTTTTAAAAATTGAAAGATTAGAAAACAATAATATTTTACCGGAATACAAAACGGAAGGTGCTGCTGGCATGGATTTATGCGCAGCAATATCAGAACCTGTAACGCTTAAGCCTTTAGAAAGAACACTTATTCCGACAGGTTTAAAAATTGAATTGGAACATGGCTATGAAGCTCAAATCCGTCCGCGTTCAGGAATGTCAATTAAACACGGAATAACCCTTATTAACTGTGTAGGAACAATTGATGAGGACTATCGCGGAGAAGTTTGCATTCCTGTAGTAAATCTTTCAAACGAAACATACACAATTCAACCTGATGAACGTGTTGCGCAAATGATTATCGCAAGAGTTGAACAGGCTAAAATCGAAGTTGTTACCGAATTGACAGCAACTGCAAGAGGTGCCGGAGGCTTTGGTTCTACAGGTAAATCATAAGTTTATAAACATATTTATCAAATGCAAAAGACCTTCCGCTTTTGGAAGGTCTTTTATCATCTTATTATGTATTATTATTATTTTGTTATTGCTATGGTTTCTTCTTTTACAATGTTTCGTTTAACTTTGCGGGTTGAAGTTCTCGGAAGCGGTTCTTTTCTTACCACAATATTAACCGGACGTTTGTATGATGCTAATCTGATGGACAAATCTTTTACCTCTTTGCAGATGAAATTATATAAATCATCTTCGTTAGTATAACTATCAATAACGCTTTGCGTAGGAACAATTACTGTCATAATTTCTTCTGTACCGTCTTTTGCTCCACTTGTTCTTGTTGCGCCAAATACGCAAATTTCCGCAAAATTTGGATTGTCTTCTAAAACTGCTTCAACTTCTTCCGGAAAAACTTTTTTACCGCCTGATAAAACAATCATATTTTTTATTCGACCCGTAATATAAAGTCTTCCGTCTTCATCAAATTCACCGATATCACCGGTGTGTAACCACCCGTCAGGTTCAAGAACTTCTGCGGTTTTTTCAGGATTGTTATAATATCCTTTCATAACAGATGGACCTTTTACTAGTAATTCTCCTGTTTCAGGATCAATTTTTGCATCGTAAGAACCTAATACCGGTCCAACAGATAAAAGTTTTCTGTCATCTCCTCTATCCATAGATATTACAGGGCTTGTTTCAGATAATCCGTACCCTTGAAATATTTTAATACCAATTCTTTCAAAGAACTCACCAACAGATGGATCAAGTGGTGCTCCACCTGAAATAAATCCATAAAAGTTTCCGCCAAATTTTGCCAATATACTTCTGAATAATTGACGTTTGATAGTGTAATCGGTTATATATTCAGCTGCCGCATAAGATTTTTCAAATAAGATTTTTTCTTCTTCCGGTAAAGAGCGAATATCAGCTTCGATAGTCGTTTTTAACAATTTCAAAAATGCCGGTACCGTAATCATAAAGTCAATTTTCTTTTCTCTCATATCTGCCAAAACATCTTTTGGTTTCAAACTTTGAGGATAAAAAATAGAAGAACCTCTATTTAAAAATGTTGAAAAGCCCACAGTCAATTCAAACAAATGATTCATCGGCAAAATTGAAAGAAGATTTACACTTTCGTTTGGCAGGATTTCAGGTAATACTTTAGACATTTCAATAACCTGTGTAATCATATTACCAAATGTAGTTTGAACGCCTTTAGGTGCACCTGTTGTACCTGAAGTGTAAATAATTAATGCCGTATCTCTCAATGAACGATGACGCCACTTGCACTCTGTACCGGAGTTTATAGTATAAATACTTGGTAATGTCGAATTATATTTTGGTTCTTCCATCAAAATAAGATGTTTTATAGACGGAATACGTTTTTTTAATTCTAAAGCCTTTTCTACATTTGCGTGAGAAAATGCCAAAACTGAAGGTTCACAACTTGATAAAATTGATTCCAATTCATAAATAGTTAACTTGTTATCTAAAGGAACAGTTACCATGCCTGAAATTACTGATGCAAATAAACATGCACCTATTTCCGGCATTGATTCTGATAAAATTGCCAACTTTTCACCTTTTTGCATTTGCAAATCGGTAATTAAGTAACTTGCAAACTGTTTTGCTAAAAGTCCTAATCCTTTATAAGTTAATTCTTTCCAACCATATTTGTTTTTTTTACCAAGAGCAATTCTTTCGCCATACAATTTTGTATTTTGATCAAGAAGTGATAAAACATTTTCTTTCATACTTTTCTCCCCTGTACTAAAACATTCTTATCTACAGGGAATTATAGCATAAATATCACAATTTGCATAGATATAAAGCGTGTTAGGCTCAATATAGCTTAACCGTACATTAATAAATTATTACCACTATTTGAATTATTTGGATTTGGAGATAAACCGGGATTATGATTATGAGTAAAATTGCCTTTTACACTATTTGGGTTTTGGGCATAAGCATTCGGTTCAAGTTTTGCTAAGTTTCCGTTAGTGCGTGAATTAAAATACTCTGCCAAACCTTTGTTTTTTGTAATTCCGTAAGCGCGAAATTCGCTTAATGTAATTTTATCATCGCCATTGTCATTTAACATTTTTACATCATCATCTGTTAATGCGTATAAACTTCTTGCCCTATCGACCGATATTGAGATTGATTGATCTACAGATATTCCCATAATATTTTCCCATATATTTTCCTACATATATATAAAAAATTTTTTTTGGGTAAAATTTGCACAATTTCATCAAATCTTTACATAATGTTAAGTAAATAATAATTTATGCAACAATCCATTTAAAACGTAAAAGACATAATTCTTCGCCGGTAGCGGCATTTGAAATCAGATGTTCTGTTACTAAGTCATCATTATTGTATTTAACAGATGAGGTAATATCTTCACCATAGGAAACTTCGTGCTTGAAATATATATCAACTGTTTTAAGTTTATGAGCATACCTGAAATCATAATCTAATGCTTCCAGTGCCCAAGAAATATAAACGGTATTATTTACGTGGTTATTTATATCCAAATCATCATACCTTACATGAAAAACTTTTTGATTATCAGCCTTATCAATCGGTCTTAACTTTTGCAGAACAATATCGTTTTCCCTTTTTTCAAAAACCAAAAAGTCAGGATATTCCTGCTGTATATTTAAAACCGATTTTTTATTCATATCGACAATAAACCAAGAAGATGATGCTCTTAAAATTCTGTTTCCTGTCGCATTATCAAACACTTCAAAATCGCGATAAGTTGTCATTTTTTGCGCCCCGCGACATTCGGTGTGAATTTTTAATTCTTTAATATTAGGATAATAATTATCAAATTCAATCCTATATCTTATTAAAAACCAACCTTGTCCACGAGATAAAAGTTCTTCACAACTATATTTTTTATCATAGGTATTAATCGAATTAGCTGCTAAATCCTGCATATAATTAAAAATAACAACAGGTTTGATTAAATTTCTGCAATCTTTTTCAGAAATTGATATCGGGCAAATGGTATCTAAAGTTGTATTTGACATTTATAAATCCTTATTACTTAGATATAACAATCGGTTCAACCGCATACTTTGATTTAAATTCATCTATTTGCGGTTGGAAATCCGCATTATGCGAATCTTTTAACTGATTCTTCAGTATATGTTTCGGTATAGATGAATGAATTGATTGAATAATGTTTGTTGCAATATTTGAACAATGGTCTGAAATACGTTCCAAATCATTAAGAATTTCCGCATAAACAAAACCTCTGCGAATATGTGATTTATCTTTTTTTACTCGTTTAATGTGATTTTTCTTTGCAATATAAGCAATATCATCTACAACCTGTTCTAACGGTTCAACATGATATGCTAATTCTAAATCATGCGCTACAAAAGAGTTTACCGTAATATCAAATACCTCTTTTACCGCATTAACAACATGTTTTAATTCTTCGATTGTTTCCGGTGATAGTTTCCATTCTTTTCTGTGCATTTTGTTTGCAATATTCAAAATATGTATTGCGTGGTCTGCAATTTTTTCAAAATCGGAAATGGAAAGAATTAATTGTGATATTTTATTACTGTCTTCTTCAGACAATTCTCTACCTGATAACTTTTGAAGAAAAGACTCCAAAGTATCTTGATATTTGTCAATTAAAACTTCATTTTTATTAATAACTTCTGCCACTTTCGGATTGTATTGTTTAAGCATTCTGACAGACATTACAAGGGTATCTCTTGTGTATTTTGCCATTGTTGCGGTGACTTTATAACATCTGTTTATTGCAAAAGACGGAGTTAATAGTAATCTTTCATCAATAATTACTTCGGCTTCTTCTTTATTATCTTTTATTAAAATAAGCGCTAATTTTTCCAATAATTTAGCAAATGGGAAAAGTATCAAGGTAGTTACAACATTAAATATTGAATGTACAACCGCAATTCCAAACGGATTGATTGATTGCGCAAACGGGTAATCTATAAAATAATGTCCAAACTCATAAACCGGTAAAAATATCAAAGCTCCCAAAATATTAAACGCAACATGCACAACGGCAACTCTTTTAGCGTTATTATTGACCCCGATACTTGATAAAACCGCAGTAATACAGGTTCCGATATTCTGTCCGACAATAATTGGAACTGCCATTGCATAAGTGACACTACCGGTTAGAGATAACGCTTGAAGCATACCGACAGATGCTGCTGAACTTTGAATAACCGCTGTTACAATCATTCCGACCAAAAGCCCTAAAAACGGATTTGAAAACATTGTCAGGATATGAGCAAAGCGAGGGTCATCAGCCAACGGGCTCATTGCAGACGACATTAACCCCATTCCAAACATCAGAACTGAAAAGCCCAAGAAAAAAGTCCCGACATTTTTACGTCGCGACATATTATTTTTAGAGGTCATAATCATTATGACACCGATTAAAGCTAAAATTGGAGTGAAAGATTCCGGTTTTAAAAGTCTTATAAAAAAGTTATCACTTTGAATGCCGGATAAACTCAAAATCCAAGAAGTAATCGTTGTTCCTACGTTTGAACCCATAATTACTCCGATTGCCTGAGAAAGTTTCATAATGCCGGAGTTTACAAAGCCGACCAACATCACGGTCACCGCAGAAGAGCTTTGAACAGCTATTGTTATTCCAGCTCCGAGAACAAGTGCTTTTATCGGATTAGATGTAATCTTTTCCAACATTTTTTCCATCTTGCCGCCGGCAATTTTTTCCAAACCCTGTGACATTACAATCATCCCATATAGGAAAAAGGCTAAACCGCCACACAAGGTGAAAATTGAAAAGATATCCATTATTTTATCTCCATTATGTATATTAAATTTTCCTGTTTCATGCGTACTTCCAATAGCTACACAGAAAAATTATACTAT
>CAMGGL010000033.1 GCA_946055575.1 uncultured Candidatus Melainabacteria bacterium | reverse complement strand
TAAGACCATTTATATTATGGTCGCAAAAAAATTATGATAATAATACAAACGGAGGTATTTTTCCGAAAAAAACTCAAGTAGACAATAACCAAAATTATGAACAAGATTTTAACGCCTTTGTGAAAGAAGCTTACGCAGGAATTCCTGAGGTTACGACTACCGTAGAAGAAAAACAAAGGGCTATACTTGCAAAACTTTCCATTCTAAATCATCCGCAATGTCCGCCGGAAACAAAAGCAGCATTATCTGAAGAAATTACACAAATAAATTATGAAATACAAAATTTCGAAGATGAAAAATCTGGATATGATGATGATTTTGATACCTTTGTACAGAAGGCTTACGCAGGAATTCCTGACCGCACAACAAATATAAATGATAAACAAAAAGCTATTCTTGCAAAAGTAGCAATCATAAATCATCCAAATTGCCCGGAAGAAACAAAATTAGAACTTGCAAGAGAACTAAAAATTCTCAACGATGAAATTATGGAAATCAAGGCTAATTGCAACCGAAAAGCTTAATAATTTTATTTAACGACCTTATTAAGTCCGTGCGGTTTATCAACATTACGGTGAAGTTTTAGCGCTGTTTCCAAAGCGAGCAATTGAATTATCACTGCAATGCAGAATGTTTTTACAAACGGTTTGTCACACTCTACATTCAAATTGTATGTCGATTTGACTTGATTTGTGCGGTTTCCTATTAGCAAAATCGGAGGGTGATAATTTTCTTTTATACTATTCAAATTCTTGATAGCGGTATAAGAAATATCATCATTTAAAATATAAACCAAAACTATATTTCTGTTATTAAACACGGCAACGTGTCCATGCATAAATTCACCTAAAATTGACGAATTAGTGTGAATATATGAAGTTTCCTTAATTTTTAATGAAGCCTCTTTTGCCAAAGCATAAGATGAACCGTCTGCCGTTACAACAATATTTTTATACTTTGCAACAAAACGCGCTATTTGCTTTATTTTTGGCTGTAGCTCGTATGTTTTTTTTATAAAATCAGGTATTGTTTTTATATCCAAAAGGTAATCATAAATATCAATACCTTTATTCTGCGCAAACTTCAACGCCATAATCGTTGCACATAAAAGCTGCGAAGTAAAAGATTTTGTCGCCGCAATACTTTTTTCTTCACCAGCTAGACAAGCCATTTTATATTCTGACTGATTCCAAATAGTTGAATTTTCTTTATTGGTGATACAAAAAGTTTTAACTCCAAATTCTTTTGCCTTTTCAAGCGCACGATTTGTATCTGTAGTTTCGCCGGACTGGGTTATAAAAACATACAAAATTCCATCCTGATGCGCAATTGTTTCTTCCAGTAAAAACTCACTTGAATATACCGCACGAGCTTCAATTTTGGATATTGACCCAAAAAGTTCTGCCGCATATCTTGCACAATGATACGATGAACCGCTTGCGACAATAATAATTCGATTGATATCGCTTGGAACATCAAGATTTATTGAACCGTCTTTTGTAATATACGCATCCAAAATATCCTGAGAAATTCCGGCTTGCACCAAAATTTCCTGTTCCATACAGCTCTTTCTTCTTTTACCGAAAAATAACATAAATTTCCTCTTTTAACCCTCACACGCATTTCTTAATTTGTAATAATTCATTAAGAAATGTAGCCCTCGCTCAATGAGAGAGGGCTTTTAAATTTTATCCAATAATACTTCTTAATAGTTCGTTAACAGTTTTAGGATTAGCTCTGCCTTTGGTTTCTTTCATAACTTGACCGACAAAGAAACCTAAAAGATTTGTTTTTCCGTTCTTATAAGCTTCAACTTCATTTGGATGAGCATCTACAACTTTTTGTACAAGTTCTTTAATTGCCCCTTCATCAGAAATTTGGCTTAATCCTTTTCTTTCTACAATAGCAGATGCTTTTTCACCTTTCGTAATCATATCTTCAATAAGTATTTGTTTACCGATATTATTTGAAATAGTACCTTTTTCAATTAAGGCAATAAGTTCCGCCAAGTTTTCAGGTGTTAATTTAGTTTCTGAAATTTCGACTTTTGCTTCTTTCAAGTATGCTGCAATTTCACCCATAATGAAATTAACTGCTGTTTTAGGATTTGCACCGAGTTCTAAAACCTTATCAAAGAACAACGCAAGCCCCATTTGTTCAACAATTACGTTTGCATCATATTCACTCAAACCAATACTTTGATATCTTGCACGTTTTGCCGCCGGCAACTCAGGCATTTCTGATTTAATTCTGTCAACCCATTCTCTTGAAATTTCTAACGGCATCAAATCAGGTTCAGGGAAATATCTGTAATCGTGAGCATCTTCTTTTCCTCTCATTGAACGAGTTTCACGAGAGTTATCATCCCACAATCTTGTTTCTTGAACAACTTTGCCGCCGTCTTCAACAATTTCTATTTGTCTTTCAATTTCATACTCGATAGCTCTTTGAAGTGCGGAAAAAGAGTTGACGTTTTTAATTTCAGCACGTGTACCAAATTCTTTTGAGCCTTTTGGCATAATAGAAATATTAGCATCACATCTCATTGAGCCTTCTTCCAAGTTTCCGTCACAAACCCCGATATATCTTACAATATTACGGAGTTCTTCCATATACGCTCTTGCCTCATCAGAACTTCTCATATCCGGTTCGGATACAATTTCAAGAAGCGGAGTGCCTGCACGGTTAAGGTCAACCAAAGAATAACTTGAACCGGCTAAACCGTCTGCTCCGGCATGAACTAATTTTCCGGCATCTTCTTCCAAGTGTGCACGCGTAATTCCAATTCTCTTGCCATTAATATCTAAATGACCGTTTACGCAAATAGGTTCATCATATTGCGAAATCTGATAACCTTTCGGCAAATCAGGATAAAAATATTGTTTTCTGTCAAATTTACAACGTGAAGGAATTTCACAGTTCAATGCCAAACCTGTTAATATACCCATATTTACGGCTTCCTTATTTAAAACAGGTAAAACTCCCGGCATCCCCAAAGTTACAGGACTAGTCAGTGAGTTTGGTTCTTGTCCGAACTCATTTTTATCCGGCGCAAATATTTTCGATTTTGTCTTTAATTGAGCGTGAACTTCCAGCCCGATTACAACTTCATACTTATCTCTTAATTCTTGTTCCATTTATATATATCTCCTTATTTGTGTACATTTTATCACAAAGGGGCAAATATTGCTAATAAATTTTAATTGTTTGTGGTATTTTGGCATCATACTTAGCAAAAAAAATTTTGTTCATATTTTATAACATCAGAATTTAATATAGGAGAAACATAAATGCAAGTACAAAACATCACACTTACGCAAAACAATTATTCATCACAAAGACATAACCCGAACTTTACTGCGATTAAAAGCGTAAAATGCGACGGTCTGTATAAAAAATATCCTGAGCTTGCAAATGAGCTTATTGAGGCTCTTAAACAAAATCCAAAAGCAATGGAATTTTGTAAAAAATACGATGTAGATATCATTTTTTATGCAATAAAACAATATCAAAATAGTGTTGAAAGTTCTTTACATATCTTCTTTGATAATATCTCTAAATCTAAAGCCACAAGGTTTTTTGAAAAAGTATTCGGGAACAGCAATGATAAAATTGTTATACATTCATGGGGAAGTGGTTATTCAGTTCCAAGAAGCATAGAACAGAGTACAAAAGAAATGATTGAGAATATGATATTACCTGAAAGAAAAGTAGGAGATAGACATTGCGGCGGATTGTTGAATGATCATATTGAATCTACTGAGGCTAAAATTCAAAAAGTTTTAGATGAAAAAGCTGCAAAACTGGAGAAAAAATTAGCCAAATTACAAGGTAAAAAAGATGCAGAAATCAGAACACAAAATGCAGCTTCTGATCTTGAAAATTCAATAAGAGATTTAATTGAAAAAGGCAAAAATTAAGCATAATATTCTATAATAAAACGGTCTGACAAATAAATCAGACCGTTTTATTATGAGTTTAGTTTTACCCTCTGGCATAAATCGCATTTTTATCAACATCAAGTACCGACGGAGTGTAATTATTTATATAATCTATTACATCCTGCGGATTTTTTGCTATGTAATAGTATTGGCGCATGTTTTTATTGGCATATTTTTCCTCTATCATCACCTCAAAAAACTCAATTAATTTATCATAAAATCCATTTGTATTAAGTATAACGATAGCTTTTTTATTATAACCTAATTGTTTTTGTACAATCATTTCGGAAACTTCTTCCAATGTCCCAAATCCACCGGGTAATGCGATAACAGTATCTGAGATACTGTCGATTTTTGCTTTTCTTTCTCTCATTCCTTTAGTTAAAATAAATTCGTCACACCCATCAGTAAAAACTCCCATATTATGAAGTTTCTCAGGCATAACACCTGTCACCTTGCCGCCATTTTCCTTAACCGCACCGGCACAAGCCCACATTAATCCAAGATTACTTCCACCATATACAATATTATAACCGTTTTGAGCTATTAACTTTCCCAATTCTTTAGCATCTTTATAGTAAATTTCATCTAAAAAATTCGATGACGATGCAAATACACATATATTTTTTATCATTAAACCTCCTCATAAGCAGTCCTTAGCACAAATTCATTTCCGGCGCTATTCGCTAAATTCCCCACCTATCCTGTAGTAATATGAGCAGGAAACCCCAGAACCTACAGGTGAACAATCCTTTTTCAAATCATCAATATCCCAACCTGCTCCAATCGGCGTAATCTTACCATCCGTAAATATATTTATGCCATAAACGTCACGTCCCCAAGTGTTTGGACCTTTTATTCCGTTCATATCAAACATCATCAAAAATCCAGGATGATAAATATCATCATCAATAATATCTTTTATCCCAATAATCGTTGATTTTTCGGATAAATACACGTTATCAAAATAATACTCATCTTCAGGTTTTAACTTTACCCCGTTCATATAATACAAATCATATTTACGAGTTATTTCATCATCTTCAGAAATTCGCAAATACGGCTTTACAAGTTTTATCATAATAGTTTCACGTTCGTGGTTATTTTTAGCTTTCTTGAAACTTTTTATGATTTCCGCATCTGCCTGCGCCGCCATTGCATTGAAAACGTATTCAATTTTGTGAAAAGTGTCATTCCATTTTGAAATATACGTAGCCTCTTTCGATGAAATCACCGACGAAGGAATCATCAATAATAACGCCGCAAAAACTACAAATATAGTTATTGAATATTCAATTTTCCAAAAACGTTTTCTCATCTGTTTCTCGTATTTCTTAAGTTTAACCTATGCCATATCTATACGTTTTTTCTCCGCAAGTAGTTTTTCATAAACCCATTCCGGAATAAAATTCTTACCAAGAATTATTTGACCGTTCATAATATTCGGAGTATGGAAATCAGACCCGCCCGTTACAATTAAACCCAATTTTTCTGCCATTGAAGAAAAATACTCAACACAAGCCGGAGAATGTTTCCTATGATATGCCTCAATTCCGCGCAAGCCATAATTCATAAGTTCTTTTATTAACGGCTCTGCTATTTCGATATCGTGCGGATGCGCAATTACAGGTATACCTCCCGCGTCATAGATAATTTCAACAGCATCAAACGGAGCAACCGTTTTTCTCTGGACATAAACCGGAGAATCATCATGGATATATTTTGCATAAGCATCCATAACATTATTTGTTCCCCCTGCTGAGGTAATCGCCTTTGCTATATGAGGACGACCTATACTGCCACCTTCCGCAACTTGTTTTTTTATATCCTCAAACTTAATTCTTATGCCCTCTTTTTTCGCTAAAAGTGCCAAAATTTCTTTTGTCTGTTTGACCCTTGCCTGTTGCTGCATTTTGATAAGCTCTTGAAAATCCTTATTTTTTGTATCCATAAAGTAACCTAAAATATGGACTTCCTGATTTTTGTATAACGTATTAACTTCAATCCCGCGTATTATTTCGATTTTATCTTGAAGACTGTTTTCTTTTATGTAATTTTGTGCGACATCATATGCCAAGATATTATCGTGGTCGGTAATCGCAATGACTTCAAGCCCGACATCAAGCGCGGTATCCACAATTTTCTCAGGAGAAAAAACTCCGTCAGAATAGTATGTGTGAATATGTAAATCAGTTCTCTTTTTCACCTTTACTTTCCTCTGCTATATTATCTCTACTAATAAAAATCCTTTTTATAGCTAAAGCCTTACCGGTTGATTTATCAATATCAACTTCTACCGCATTAATCTGAACGGTTTTACCTTCAGCTACTTCATAACGCTCAGGAATACCTGTTAAAAATCTTGTCAACGAGGTTGAATAATCCATACCTATAACCCCGTCAGACGCTCCGCAAAAACCGGCATCCGTAATATAAGCCATTGTATTCATAATACTTTCATCGGCAGTCTGAACATGAGTATGGGTGCCAAAAAACGCACTTGCTCCAAGTTCAGAACAGTATCTGCCAAAACAAATTTTCTCTGCTGTAGCCTCAGCATGAAAATCAAAAATTACAATCGGAGTAATCTCCTTTATCCTTTTTATTTCATCCCTGACAATTTCCCAAGGTGAATCTACTAAATTCATAAATACTCTGCCAAGAACATTTATCACGGCAATTTTACAAAATCCGACATCAAAAATCCTACTTCCGACACCTTTTGTACCTTTTGGATAATTTATAGGGCGCAGTAAACAATCAGATGTTTCGATGTAGTTGTATATATCTTTTTTATCCCATATATGATTGCCACACGTCATGCAATCAACACCATATTCTTTAAAATCATTATAATTTTTCTCTGTCAACCCAAAACCATGAGATGCGTTTTCAACATTTGCAATAACAAAATCATATTTTTCGCGATTATCAATAAGAAAATCCCTTACGGCAAACCTGCCGGGTTTCCCTACAATATCTCCGAAAAATATAATTTTTACTATCTCTTTAGTCATTTAATTCCCTATATTTTTATATACTAAGCACGAAGTTGAAAAAATCAACTCCGTGCTTAGAAATATTATTTTGCAATCTCTGTTGTTCTAAATTCTCTAACTACAGTAACTCGAATTTGTCCCGGATAATCCAGTTCATTTTCGATACGTTTAGCTACATCTCGAGCAAGTTTGCCCGATGCCAAATCATCAAACAATTCAGCTTGGACAATAATTCTGACCTCACGTCCAGCTTGAACTGCAAATGATTGTTTTATACCTTCGTAACTGTTTACGATTTCTTCAATTTTTTGAAGACGTTTGATATAAATTTCCAATGTATCACGTCTTGCTCCCGGTCTGCCTGCTGAAATTGCATCCGCGACTTTTACAAGAACAGCCTCAATTGTGTTTGCAACAACATCATCGTGGTGCGCCTCAATTGCATGAATTACTTCCGCCCTTTCTCCGTAACGTGATGCCAATTCTACACCAAGCTGAATGTGGGTACCTTCTTGAGTTTGATCAACCGCTTTACCAATATCGTGCAAAAGTCCTGCACGTTTTGCAATTTTTTCATTAGCGCCTAACTCAGCAGCAAGCATGCCGGCAATATGACCTACTTCAAGTGAATGTTTCAACACATTCTGACCGTAACTGGTTCTGTAATACAAACGTCCGAGATTTTTAATAAGTTCCTTATTTAATCCCATTACACCCATTTCTAATGCGGCATTTTCACCTTCCGTCCAAATCTTTTTATCGATTTCTTCTCTGGCTTTTTCTACCATTTCTTCAATTCTTACAGGGTGAATACGTCCATCTACAATCAATTTTTCAAGTGCCAATTTTGCGATTTCACGTCTTACTGGATCAAAACTTGATAATACAACGGCTTCAGGAGTATCATCAATAATCAAATCTACACCGGTCAGGGTTTCCAACGCACGAATGTTACGACCTTCACGACCGATTATACGACCTTTCATTTCATCATTTGGCAAACCTACAACAGAAACCGTTGTTTCTACAACTTGTTCTATCATACATCTTTGCATTGTCGTCGATAAAATTTCTTTTGACTTTTCCAGTGAAATTTCTTTTATTTTGGCTTCATTTTCTCTGATTAATTGCATTTGTTCCTGAGCCAAATCATTTTTCAATTGTTCAAGTAAAGTTCTTTTTGCATCTTCACAAGACATGCCTGAAATTCTTTCAAGTTCTTCTGTCTGTTTTTGAACAAGCTCTGCAAGATAGTCTTCTTTTTCCAAAAGTTGATCCATTTTTCTTTGAACCTGAATATCTTTTTCGGTATACTCCTGAATTTTATCTTCGAGCATATCCTCACGTTTTGCCAACTTTTGCTCTTGTCTTGCGAGTTCTTGCCTACGTTCTCTTTCTTCTTCGTTTAACTGTTCTCTGTCTTCCTGTAATTCTTCTACTGCTTTTATTTTAGCTTCTTTGTAGAGAATTTTTTCTTTGTCTTCAAGTGCTTTTTTGTCTTTTTCAACGGATTCCATGGCACTTTTAATTTTGTTTTGTTGAATAATCAGCATGACGGCTAAGACTATTACTGAAATAACCGCAATAGCTAATAACAAGGTTTTTGCTTCCATAAAGTTAAATACCTTATCCTTTTCTATTTTTTTTATAATACACGCAACGTCGGATACATATATCCTACCCGATTTTTTATTCAATTTTTAAATAAAATCATTGCATATATTTCAAAAAAATTTTCTACTACATCTGTGTCCATGATAACATGTAATTTTGATTTTGTATAGTAGGGATATTTTATATTGTAATTGTATGGCTAATTTGTAAATATTTATTTACATTTTTAAAGTTTTCTCAAATTTATCCGTAATAAGATACTGTAGAAAAGTAAAGAAACTTAAAATGCCAATACCGGAAATGTCTCCACATCAAAAATATGAGCAATTTATCAAAACTCATCCGCAATACAAAAATATGAGTCTTGATAAAGTTTGTTCAATTATGGTCAAAGAAAAATTCTTAACACAAAACGAAGTAAAGGAATTGAAAAAACCTTTGTTTGGTAACAGTACAACATATAAACCTGATACCTCTTTTATTGATGATGGCATGACTGCTTTGGGGATTGATATAAATAAAAATAAATCAAAACCTAAAAACTATGTTGAAAAACCGAAAAAATATCATCCGAAATTTAAAGATTTAGAAATTACCAAAGACGGTAGAGCCGATCTCAATCAATTTACTTTGCAAAGTTTAAAATCCAAATATGACTCTAAAAAATACAATATTATCAAAGATGAACGAGGTTTAATTAGCGTATCAAAAAAAGATGGAACACCGGTTATGAGTATTTCTCAAAGGTTTTCCAGTCCTTTTATTACATATAACAATGATGGTAAGATTTTACAGATATGTTTGAAAAAAGACGGAAATATTGAGAGTTATTCAACTCAAGAAGTTAAGAACGGAGTAATTGTAAAAAGTCAATACAACTATTCAGAAAAATACCCTTATGTTATGTATGAAGAATATTCGGACGGTTCTCACAAACAAACCAATTATGATAAAACAGGCAAAATAACTTTTCAGGATTATTGGAAAAAAGGCGGATGTTCTGCACAATGGGCTATTGAGTATTCCAATGGTAAACCATATAAAAAAAGAATGGGAAGTTATGAAGAAGATAATTACAAAATCGAATATATTTTAGTTAATGATTTAGAAAAGGATATTACTGCCAAAAACGCAATTGGTTTACCAACTACACGCCCTTCATTATCTGATAACGTGTTAAAAAGAATTACATACGATAATATTCTGGAAACTCTCGAAGAATACCAAAAGAAAACAGGCAGAAGCCTTACAGATGATATTGATAATGAAATAGGGTTACCAAGAACATTGAGAGATACGTTAATTAATCATATTGAAACTTTGTACACTAAAGCAGGTAAACCGGAAGAAACAGGAAAATATTTGGCTCAAAAACTTTTTGATGATATTCAAGGTTTGGGAAGCGGGAAACTTGCAGACCACGTTAAAATGATTAATCCCCAAAATCTAAAATATGTTCTAACAGAGTATAAACAACTGACAATTCATAATCTAGGAGAAACGCGTAAAAATGTTAATAAGTGTTTATCACTGCTTGAATACATTCCCGGAGTGAATTTCAATTATAAAACTTCGGAAAATATTGCGAGCAAACTTGCTCCGATAGAAGGTTTACTAACGGCAATTCAAGGTGAAAGCGGATTAAAACAAAGTGAAAGAAACAAACTCATTAAACAAATTGTAGATACCTCACTTAATGATAAAGCTCCTGAAGTCCAAAAACGAGTAAAAAGGGATATCTCACAACATCCAAAAGATTACCATAAAGTTGAAGTAGATATTTACCGTGCTGAAAATTCAAAAGACGGGGATTTGAGAAATCCTGAACTTAAACAACAAAGAATAGAAACCTCAAAAAATAAAAGTTTTAACGGACAAATAAAACAAGGTTCAACAGGAGATTGTTGGCTGCTTGCAGGATTAAATTCAATTATTGCAAAACCGAATATGTTAAAAGAATTAGAAAAACTCGTTAAAACAGATCCAAAAACGGGCGATTATATTGTTAATTTAAAAGGAGAAAAGCAAACTATTCGTGTTACTAAAAACGATTTAAAAGAATATACTGCAATAGCACTGGGAAGTGAAAAAGTAAACGCTATTGAGATAGCAATGGATAAATATATACGCAACAAGGCTTACAAAAAGATTGAACAATACCCTGTGGTGGATGATGAGTTTGGCTATGTTTATGATGTTACAATTGATGCGAATTTCTCATCTTTTTTGTGGAGAACACTATTTGGAGATAATTATGACCTGTATGATATTAAAATAGAACCATCAACAGAAGATTTTAATAATCCTGACAGAGTTTATGAAATGCACCTAAATGGCAGCGAAAGATATGATGTTTCCGGTCTTGCAAAAAGTGAAAAAGAAGAAGATTATAGAATAATATCACGGCATGCATATTCAATTATAGGAAGTGATGAAAATAATATTTATCTCCTGAACCCTTGGGATTCAGAAGATAAAATTACAATTACCAGAGAGAACTTTAAAAAATTAAATGCCGGTATTGAATTTTATGAACTGCCAAAACAAAAATAAACTGTTGTTATTTTCTAAGTCCGGGATCCTGGTATGAACCTGTTACGGTTTTATTAAACAAATACTGAGCTTTTGGTAATGCAACAGCCAAAAGGAAGCTTGATATTCCAATATTTGCCAAAATGTTTACTGATTTTACAGCCTTTGCTTTTTTTGCAAAACTTTCAATATTTTTAGATTTTTTTGCCAACTGAATAAAACTTTCAAATTCCTTTTTGAAACTTGCCAAATCATCTACATCGACAAATTTTCTCGGATCTCTTATTCCTGAGTCCAAATAAGTTACCTTTTTCAATTCCTGCGCAAACTTCGCAAACAAACTCTTTGGATTTTCATCAAGAAAATCAATGATGTCTTTTGGAGAATTTGATTTTGGAAGATTTACATTTCCCGCCTTAATTTCTGAAATAAACTCTTTGTTATCCAATATTTTCGGATCTAAATTCACATTGATACCAAATAATTTGTTCGCTAATTTATCCAACCCTTTTGCAATATACACAGGAGTGACAAAATTCAAAATCATCGACCCCACCATCCTGAAACCGTTAACGTATGCTTCCTCTTTATTTCGTGAAGTCGAAACTCTGCCAACGGTTAAACCGCCGTCTGAAATAGCCATTTTATCAACAGTTCTCAAGTTTGCAATAGTTGATGTCAAATTTCCCGTAAACGTAAGGTTTTTATTTGGAGTAAAACCTTTAAATGAGGCATAATATTCGGAATTTGAGTTTATGCTTTTCTGAATATTTTTATCTTGAGCTTTTTTAGAACGTAATTTTCTTGTAAGCGCATAATTCAATGGAGGCAAT
The DNA here is from genome assembly GCA_946055575.1 of uncultured Candidatus Melainabacteria bacterium. Classification (GTDB taxonomy): domain Bacteria; phylum Cyanobacteriota; class Vampirovibrionia; order Gastranaerophilales; family Gastranaerophilaceae; genus Zag111. The sequence goes on along the minus strand of CAMGGL010000033.1, from coordinate 3,185 downwards.
ACAAATCCCATTATTATAGTAGGAATTATTGTCGCCGCCGCAAACTTTTTAGTCAAAAGTTTTTCATAGGCAGGTTTATTATTTTTTACTTTTATCAAATCATTTACGGCATCTTGAACATCTTTTTGCGTAAATTTTGAGAACTTCTTAATATTATATTCAATTCCTTGAACAATATCTTCCGCAATCGCTGATTGTTCAGCCTTAAATAATTTTATATTTACATCCGGATTAAAACTTTTTCTTCTTATAAACTTATCCATAACAGCTTCTGTTGCAGGAATTCCACCCAGCCAAATTGCAGAAGTTGCATATTCATCAATAAACCTTTCGCGCGTTGCATCATTAGCAACTTCTCGAGATTCTTTCATATTTTCTCTACGTGCAATCAAAATCTTTGACGGGGCTTCAATAAAACAATCCCTCACTAATAATGGGTAAATGCTGCTGTTATTTCCTATTGCTGATATTATATTTGTAAATGTCATAATTTTCTTACCTCAATTCTAATAATTAAAAACAACTTCTTGCGCTCAATATCCTGAAGAAGTTGTTTTTTAGAATTGAAAAATTTTATCTTTTTACAAGCGCATTAACAATCCTACAACCCCTTCAGGTTTGTATGATTGTGATGATGTTTTTGTAAAAAGTTTTTAATCATTTTAATTTCCTTCTGTAGCGATATTATATTAACGACTTATAAATATGTCAAGTAACATTATGTATTTTATTATGTTTAATTAAATATTTTTGAGATTAAGTTTTAGAACTTTCTTTTAACAATTTAAGATGATCATCTTTAAACCATTTGACAAAACACGGCTCCTGCAAAAATTCATACTTTGCTTGAGTTTGCGCAATATACGCTTCTCTTTCGATTGCAGCTTGGACATAGCGTTTTTTATCAATATTACCCGCCGTGTCCTTATAACCCACAACAAACTCTTGATAATCATTTTTGATTTTTGGAGTCAAATTACTATTTTTATCTATTTCTCCGAATTTCTTAATTATATCAGACCTGAAAGCTACAAGATGACTACGATACCCGCTTGTCATTGCATCAAACATTTTGTCAATTTCGCTTTCAAGACCTATTTGCCTGAACATTTTCATATACTTTAAAACTGCGAAATCACGAGGATTGCCGTGTAAAACTTGTGCCCATGCTTCCTCAGGACAATTATCTAACAAATTTTCGAAAAATACTTTCTGACCTTCTTTAAATTTGAACAAAAGAAAATCCGTAATTTTTTCCCCATATTCTTTATGTCGAAGCATATCCTTGAATTGAAGAAAATGCTGCATCTCATGGCGGATTGCAGAAAACACCTCTGCATTATCCAAATTCAGAGCCTTCATTTTATTTAAATCAATAAGCAAAGTATTACTTATTGGTGCAAAGCATGCCAAAGAGTCTTTATCGCGAATTTGGATAAATTTTAACTGTGGTCTGACATCCGTAGGAATTCCGAGTTTTTTGGACAGTAAATCAAATGCTGCTGTACAAAACTCTTTACCGTCAAGTTTTGAAATTTTTGCAACTTCTTCAGATGTAATTCCTAACCTGTACATTCTTGCCTGAGCATAATGCTGCATAGCTCTAACATCAAGCATAGTCAGATTTTTTGCAACTTTTGTATTCGGAATTACTTTAGTTAATTCTTCACAAATATTACCGGTAAAATTCGGCCGTTTTAGATTTGTACTGGGGGTTTTGTACGATATGTCAGCAATTTTCATAGACTACTTTTCCTATGAGGAATAAAAAACAAGTAAATATAAAATTTGCCAAATTATAAAGTTTCTTTAAGAAGGTTTATTTTCTGTTCATCTGAGGTACAGAATAATACAGTTTTTTCTTTTGAGGTTTCACCTTTCAAAATTTTAATAGAAGTTTTGGGAATTTTAAAATATTTAGATAAAAATTCAACAAGAGCCTTATTTGCTTTGCCGTCAATCGGCTGAGCGGTAATTTTAATTTTTACAAATTCACCCTCTCTAATAATCTCATTTTTCTTTGCATTCGGAGATATTTTTATATTTGCTACGATACCGTCATCAGTCTGTTTTAGCATATTAATCTTCTTTTAAATGTTTCAAATGCTTCCAAATATAAATTCCGCCCAAAATCAATACTGCCAAAACAATAACAATATCGAATTTATGCCAGATTGCTTTTAATTTATCGAGATGCTCGCCCAGTTTAACCCCAACGTAAACCAAGACATAACTCCATATCAAAGAACCTAAAAAAGTCAACGTGAAAAAGGTACGTTTTTTGGCTTTCAAAATCCCTGCAGGAAGCGAAATGAAAGTTCTTATAACAGGCAACATTCTACAAAGGAAAAAAGCCCAATCTCCGTATTTTTCAACCCACCTGTCAGCATCATCCAAATCTTTTTTAGATACCAAAAGATATTTTCCGTATTTTTCAAAGAATTTTCTTCCACCAAAATATCCAAGATAATAAGATGGCACAGAACCGATTACACAACCTATCGCACCTGCAAACGCAGCAGTATGAAAGCCCATTTCACCTTTACTTACCAAATATCCTGCAAACGGTAATACAGCTTCACTCGGAAGCGGAATATTACACGACTCGATAGCCATCAGTAAAGCTATACCCGGTGCTCCCATTGCAGTAATTACATTTTCTATCCAACTAATTAACCCTGATAATATTGTATCTAACATTTTTTCTCTCCCGTTTGATATTGTAACATAAATATTTTGTAAAAGAAGACAAAAAAGAGGTCATGTAAATTACATGACCTCACAATTTTATTACTGATTTAACAGAAATTATTTTCCGTTAACAACAGTTTTGAATTTTTTACCAGCTGAGAAAGCAGGAACAGTTTTAGCAGCAATTTTCAAAGGTGCACCTGTTTGAGGATTTCTGCCTGTTCTAGCAGCTCTTTTGCGTGGTTCAAAAGTACCGAAACCTACTAATGTAACTTTTTTACCTTTAGCAACTGTTTTTTGAATAGTATCAACTAAAGCATTTAAAACTTCTCCAGCATCTTTTTGAGTAACTTTAGCTTTTTTTGAAATTTCTTGTACTAATTCTTCTTTGTTCATTGTATAAAACTCCTTTCTTAAGTATTACATCCCTTATTATAAGAGATACAGAGAATATTTCAAGAATTATCTTTATATCACCCCAAAAACACTCAAAA
>CAMGGL010000032.1 GCA_946055575.1 uncultured Candidatus Melainabacteria bacterium | reverse complement strand
TATAAGTTTGATTGTTTATTGTATTTAATTCAAAGCCGCCCATTGCTACGTCTGCGTTTCGGATATCGTTATAAAGATAGAACGTACCTGTTTTATCACCTGTTATATTTACGTTGTATTTTTCTGTTGTTTCAACGTCATCAATTGTTACGGTTGCGTTTGCGCCGTCAATATTGTCGTTTAAGATTGTTTTACCGTTATTTTTTAATTCAAACGTCAATGTTGCATCCGCTGAATCCACATAGATTGCGTTATCGTCTTTTTCGCCGTTGTTTTCGGTATAGTTGCCCGTGAACTCTGTCACACCGTTGTCTGATACAATATTTAAGTCGGTAGTTGTATAGATTGCACCACCAAGCGCCTGTACGCTTTCTTTTTCTGATATTGCGGCATTATTGATAAATCTTGAGTTTGTTATAGCATCAATTACACCCTCATGGTTATGTATAGCACCACCTTTAGCTAAAAGATTTTCATCCATTGTTATACCGACAATGTTTCTTGTAATCAAATCAAGAAACATTGATTCAGTAGAACCAAACCATTTATCTGAGGCAAGAGCTGTATTATTAATAAAATTAGCGTTTATATTTCCGATTTTTGCATCATAAGTGGTAGTTTGAGTATCTTGTTCCATGTTTGGTTCTATAAAATTGGCATTTACAATTGCTCCACCTGTTGCAGAACTGTTGCCTATAAAATTACCGCTTATATTTTCTATTGTTGTATCTACTGTTGGAATACTACCCTCATATTTTGCGCGGACATTAACAATTGCACCGCCTGCAGAGAATGTACCATTTGCACTATTATCATAAAAGTTACCGGAAATATTGTTCATAACACCGTCAACATTTAATATAGCACCACCAAAACCTATAGGTACAACTATATCCAAAGGAATACCCAAAAACAAACCAAAATTACCATCACCAATCGCGCTATTAGAAATAAAATCCCCGTTTATGTTATTCATATAGCCGCCAAGATTTAGAACTGCACCTCCTGCTACACTCGCTTTGTTTCCTATAAAATCACCGGTTACAGTATCTGTCACGGTAAAATTGGTAATAGTACCGCCAACCATTGAGTAATTACCGATATAGTTTCCGGTAACATTGCCGACAACACCATATTCATTAAAAATGGCACTACCAATCATGGTAGAAGTATTTCCAATAAAATTGGCTGAAATACTATTAACAACAGAGCCACTATCTATATGCAAAGTAGCCTGACCTGCCATATTACCTATATAATTACCGCTTATAGAATTTACATAACCAAAAGTTTGAACAACATTATTACTTGTATTGGCTAAGAAATTAGCGTTTATTGAATTAAATTTACCGTCTTGAATGATAACATTTGTCTCACTATAACCTGCAAAATTGCCTGTAATATCCATATTTTCAACGTAATTTGAAGAAGCATTATACGCAGGTTGATTTGGGTTTGCCGGCATAGAATCATAATTATATTTTATGGTTGTTTTGCCATCAGTTGGAGTTGATACCTCTTGTAAAAGATCAACCGAAAAATCAAGACTTGGTTCAGGTTTAACCGTCTGCCACTCGTAGAACTTTGTATTGCTGCCGCTGCCATACTCTGTCTGTTTTAAATCAACACGATAAAATACGGGATTAAAAGTATTCGTTTCAGCATTATATTCAAATTTTGTAACAGTATTGTCTGCTTTTTCATTAACACGAGTTAAAGTATAAGCACTTTCAGGAGCTCCAATTGCAGACGTGGTATTTATTACAGGCAAACCATCTTCGCCGATTACCTCTGAGCCATTATCTTTAACTGAAACTTCTCTTTGAGGAATGAGGATATTTTTATCGTTTAAATAATCAAACAACGGGGTATCAAGCGGTTTGTTTTGCAAAAGCGCGTTTGCATCATCAGATCCAAGCACAACATCAGCTGCGTGAGCACTCGGCGCACCAAGAATTGCACAACCCGCCAAAGCAGCGACAGATAAGGCTTTAAGGGTTACCCCACGAAATTCAAGGTTTTGAGCAATTTTTGAGTTTGATGTTAAATATTTTTTCATCATACATTCCTCATGTTTTTAAGTTTCACATTTCAATAGTCATCTTCAATTTCATTCAATCTATACAGATTTCATTACTGAGAACATTTCTACCGAATGTAATATCGGCATAAGCTTGTATAATCTTTAATATTTTTATCCAAAGTTTTACAATTCGAAACATTGGATATCTTATAGATATATTATACAACTGTTTTATTAATAATTCAATTGTTTTGTTAAGAAAAGTATTAATTATTTTGAATTAGATGTTAAAACAGAACTTAATATCAGAGTTTACAAGGGTATTTATTTGTTATAAAATAGAAATATATACAGATTAGATTTTATGAGGGAAGTATTAAATGCAAGTATCTTTAAATTGGTTAAATGAATTTGTTGACTTATCAAATATTGAAACATCTCAAATTGCCCATGAATTGACTATGAGCGGTTTGGAAGTTGAAGCTGTTGAAGACGTAAAACCAAGTTTTACAAACATCATAACAGTAAAAATAGAAAAAATTGACGCCCATCCAAATTCCGACAGGCTTCACCTTGTCACGGTAAACACCGGTTCAGGTTTGAAAACCGTCGTATGCGGAGCTCAAAATATACAAGAAAATCAAATCGTTCCTTACGCAAGTGTAGGTTCACAAGTTCTCGACCGAAAAACAGGTGAAATGTTCACTCTCACACCTGCCGTTATTCGCGGAGTTGAATCACAAGGAATGCTCTGTTCCGCAGACGAATTGGGGGTTTCTGAACGCAATTACCAAGAAGAAGACGGCATTTTGATTTTAAACAGAATTTTCCCTGATGTTCAAGTCGGACAAGATGTTAAAGATGTTCTCGGATTTGAAAAAGATACAGTAATTCACGTTGCGCCTACCGCCAATAGAGGCGACCAAATGTCTGTTATCGGCGTTGCCAGAGAATTAAGTTCGCTTTTTAATACCCCGCTAAAATTCAACAAAATCGAATACACTAACGATTTGTCTACTGATGAATTCAAGGTAGAAATAAAAGACAAAGATGTTTGCAAATACTACTCAATTGCCTTATTGAAAAATATTAAAATAAAACCATCTCCGGATTGGATGCAAAAAAGATTACTGGCATCAGGCGTCAGAGCTATTAACAACGTAGTCGATATCACAAATTACGTTATGCTTGAATACGGTTGCCCGCTCCACGCTTTTGATGCCGATAAATTAAACGGCTATCTGTGTGTCAGACGCGCTCAAAACGGCGAAAAACTCGTAACTTTGGACGGTGTTGAAAGAACTTTAACCACAGATAGCGTACTTATTGCAACAGAAAAAGAAGGGGTTTGTCTTGGTGGAGTTTTCGGCGGTGCAAATTCTGAAATTGATAATAATACAAAAAACTTAGCACTAGAAGCAGCTTATTTTACTCCTGCAACAAACAGAAAATCCGCAAGAAGTGCCGGCTATAGAAGTGAAGCCAGCGCAAGATTTGAACGCGGTATAGATATCGAAGCCGTTAAACCGGCTCTTATGCGCGCAATGCAACTACTTGTTGAATACGCTGACGCAGAAGTTACAGGACTGGTTGAGGACGGAGAAAATAAACTCCAACCTACTGAAATTACCCTAAGATACAACCAAATCAAAAGAATTTTAGGCTGCGAAATTGCTCCGCAAAGATGTATTACAATTCTCGAAAATCTTGGATTTGAAAAATTGGGCGGAAATGACGCTGCTGCAAAATTCCTTGTGCCAAGTTTCAGAGCCTATGATGTTACAAGAGAAATTGATTTAATCGAAGAAATCGCAAGAATTAACGGATATGATAAAATTTCACCGACTTTACCGGAAAAAAATCAAACTCCGGAAATTTCTTTAGCAGAAAAAGTTATTAAACAAGTTCACGATTTGATGCAATACTCCGGCTTGAACGAAATACAAACAAGCTCGCTTATTGGCAAATCGTTGTTAGATAAATTTAAATTTACATACGACGATGAACACGCAGTAAAAGTCCAAAATGCAGCAAGCGAAGACTACTCAATGCTTAGACAAACTTTGGGGGCAAGTATACTGAATTGCATGAAATATAATTTTGACAATGGTCAAAAAACATTCTGGGCATACGAAATTGGCAGAACTTATATAAAAGTTTCAGAAGCGGACGAAAAACACTCAGGAGTGAAAGAATCAAATGTTTTGGAAGGAATTTTAACCGGAGAAGTTCAAAATTCAAAATGGCAAATCAAAACTAAAACAGATTTCTTTACGGTAAAAGGTATTGTCGAAAACTTGATAAATGAACTCGGAATTGCCAGACGTATCAAAATTGTTCCGCTGGAAGAAACCGAACTTGCAAAAACTCACAAAATTTTCCACCCGTATAGAACTGCCGTAATTTTGCTTTTAGGCAAAAAGCCTCAGCCTATTGGATATTACGGACAAATTCACCCGACAGTTCAAGATAAATTAAAACTCAATCAAGAAGCATTCTTATTCAAAATTGACCTTGATGAAGTTATTGCATCAGTAAAAGAATCCGTGCCAAGATTTAAACATCTTCCGCAATTCCCTGAAGTAAGAAGGGACTTGGCTTTTATTATAAATGATACCGTTAGTGTCGATGATATCCAAAAAGTTATCAAAGGCGGAGTGAAACAAAATATCTTCAAAGGTTCAGAAGTCTTTGATGTATATCAAGGCGAACACGTAGAAGAAGGTTTCAAAAGCGTCGCGTTTAGAATTAAAATGCAAGATGAAAATGCAACACTTACTGATGAAATAATCGAACAACAAATGACGTCCGTAAGAGAAAAATTGCAAAAAACTTATGCACAAATAACCTTTAGGGAGTAATGTATGAAAAAATTATTATTGTTATTTATTGCTTTTACAACAGTAGGAATTTTATCATTAAATGTTACGGCAAAAGATATTATTCCGACGCGAGTGGTACTCAACCAAGCCAACACTATCGGGATGTACCAAGTGTCGGGCGATGTAACAATATACAAAGAACCAAATGAAGATTCTCTAAAACTCTACCGTATACGCTGGAGTGAAGATGAATTTTTCCCTGAAGAAATAGGCGCAGATAAGTTTTTTACGGTGTTTCTGCCGAAAAAATCACTTGCCCTTGTTGGGGTAACAGATATGACCGACGATTGGGTCGAAATCATCTACGACAATTCCACAGACAAAACCGGTTGGATAAAAATAGATGACCCATTCAAATTCATGACCTGGGTTAATTTTTACTCAACCTACGGGAAAAAATACGGACTAACAATGCTTAAAAGTTGCCCTGAATTTTGCAAAGACATAAAGGCTACAACAGAAGATAACTCAAAAACAATTTCAACAATAAATTATCCAAAAAAGATAAACCTTAACGTCATCAGAGGTAATTGGGCTTTAGTAAGCGTGTTGGATATGGATAAAACTCCAAAAACAGGATATATCAGATGGCGCTCAAACGACGGAATCAGATATTTCTTTCCTGATTTGAAATAACAACCGATAAAACCATTTTGATAAAAATTTAATTTTACTTAAAACGGTTTGGTTTGATTTAGTTTAAGACGTAAATCTCTAAATCTTGCAATGTCTTCCTGAGTTTTACCGGAATCTTTAAACACAGCCTGAGATGTAGGGTGTACCATTAGTACATAATCCATGTGAATTTCTAAAAAATTGTATCTGCGAGGAGATTGATTTCCTACTCTCGGATATATCTCAGCGTTCGTAACCGCCAAAAAACGTCTTTCTTTATCGTTTAAAAGATCGGTTAATTCACGATTTGTATTTGTATATTTAGAAACATGCACAACCCCTTTTATATCGTGGTCTGCAGTTAAAATTGTAACTTCTATAGGAACTGTATCACTATGTTTCGCCATCTTCTTATTTTCCTTATTTCTTTTTAAAGTATATAATATTTTATTTGAAATGTCCAGTTATTAAATTTTATCAATATGTTTTCTGAACCTGCCACCATAAGCCTCGTGTACATCCACGACAGAAACAAAAGCATTTGTATCAATCTCTTTAATTATCTCAAGCATTTTAGGTAATTCAAGCCTTGAAATTACACAATATATCAAATCTTTATCCTGACCTGAATATCCGCCAATACCTTTCAAATAAGTTACACTTATATCAAGTTTTTCGATTAAAGCATTACCAATCAAGCCTGCATCATCACTTATGATTCTTACGGATTTAGAACTATTCATGCCTTCCATTACAATATCTATAACTTTTGAAGCGATAAAATATGTGAGAATTGAATACATTGCACTTTCCCAGCCAAAAACTTTACCTGCTACCAAATAAATAAACAGGTTTATCCCCATAATAAATTCCCCGACGGAAAAACCAAACTTTTTGGAAACAAGAAGGGATAAAATTTCAGTACCGTCTAATGATGCCTCATTTTTGAGAATCAATCCAACACCAATTCCTAATACGATACCGCCAAACACGGTTGCAAGGAGAATATCTCCCGTAACCTTGTAAGAATGAAACACGTTCAAAAATAAAGCCAATATGAGGTTAGCATATAAAGTTTGAAAAACAAAAAGTTTTCCCATCTTCTTAAATGCTAACAATATAAAAGGCAAGTTCAAGATTACAACAATCAAACCTAAATTAAATTTTGAAACATGGCTTATAATCATAGAAACACCAATTACGCCGCCATCAATTACATTATTTGGAACTAAAAACGCTTCCAAGGCAAAGGCTGCAATAACAGCTCCTAAAGTTATAAATATAAAATTCCTAAATAACCTCGATAATAAGTGTTTTTTTTTGTTTAAGATTTCTGCCATATTATTTTTTATCCCGTTTTATTGTGATAAGATTTTCTAAATTAAATATAGACTTTTTCTCATTTTCTTCAATTTGTTTATAACCCAAAATACTTTCCAAGTCCGCTTTTAAAGAAGGGATATCATCATATTTTTTCAATGTACCATCCAAAGTAACAGACACATCACCGGTTTCTTCCGAAACGACAAGACAAGCGGCATTACTTGATTCTGTCATACCAATTGCTGCCCTGTGACGAGTTCCGTACTTCCAACTGAGTTTTGGGTCATCAGTTAATGGTAACAATACCCCGGCAGAAATTATTTTATCACCGCTTATAACTATAGCACCATCATGAAGCGGAGTATTTACGTGGAAAATTGTTAAAATTAATTCTGTCGAAACATCTGCATTTAAAATTGTACCAACATCATGATATGTGTTACTCAAATCATTTTGAAAAACAATCAATGCACCGGTGTGCGATTTTGAAAGATATTTTACAGCTTCTATAATCTCTTTTATCACATCAATAGAACGATTAGAAGTCTTATTTCTGTCATTTTCAAACAGGCGCTTTATAAAATCAATTTGCCCCAAATATCCCAAAAATCTTCTTAATTCAGGCTGGAATATTACAATCAAACTCAGAGCAATCAATGTAACAATTGAACGTAAAAATACACCCAAAATATTCAAATCAAATGCTACCAGAATTTCACTAAAAATCCACAAAAATACCAGCACAAACGCTCCGTTAACAAATTTTTCGGAATGGGTATTTTTGATAAATTTTCTGTAAAAAACAATCAAAACAGCCGCAATTATAAGTATTTCAAAGATATTTTTCCAACCAAAAGTATCTTTGATATAAATATGCCAACTGCCTATTAAATTTTGAAGAACCATTAAAATATCATCTATCATTTTTTCAACCTATCAGGAATTACATCATGCGAAATCAAATCATCTAAATTTTCACGCTCTACAATAATATGAGCATCACCGTTATTTACCAGCACCATAGCAGGTTTTTGGACTCTGTTATAATTTGATGCCATTGAATAATTATAAGCACCTGTATTATAAACACATATAATATCTCCGCTATCCAACACCGGAAGTTCTATATTTTTAATCAAGATATCACCGGATTCGCAATATCTTCCGGCAAGAGTAACCTTTTCTTTAAGAGTAACCTCTTTTTTATTTGCAACATCAGCCACATATTCGGCTTGATACATCGAAGGGCGAGGATTGTCTGCCATACCGCCATCCAAAGCTACATATTTTGTTCCAAACGGGACTTGCTTACTGCTGCCTACAGTATACAATGTTACACCTGAGGTGGAAATTATACTTCTTCCTGGTTCTAAAAACACAGTAGGAGCATCTATTTGATATTTTTCAATAACTTCATTCAACTTATTTATTATAAGTTCACCAATATCATAAGTTGAAGGTGGAACATCTTTTTCTGTATATTTTACGCCCAAACCTCCGCCAATATTGATTTCGTCAAGTTTTAGATTAAATTTTTCATCAAGTCTTTTTATCTCTCTTGCCAATATTTCAATCTCATCAGGATAAATACCTGTTTCAAAAATCTGAGAACCTATATGTGCATGAAGCCCGTGAAGCTGTATATTTTTATATTTAGTTTGAATAAGCTCAACCGCAGTATCAATTTGTGTTAAATCAAATCCGAATTTTGAATCCAAATGTCCAGTTTGAATATACTCATGAGTATGACATTCAATACCCGGAGTAATTCTCAAAAGAATATGCGCAATTTTATCCTTTGCTGCCGCAGCACCATTCAGCAGTTCCAATTCATAAAAATTATCAACAGAAATTCTGCCGACATCTAAACTTAAAGCCATTGATAGTTCTTCAAATGTTTTATTACTGCCGTTAAACAACACGTGCTGCATATTTACGCCTGATTTATATACAGTATATATTTCGCCGGCAGAAACAGTATCAAAACCAAAACCTTCTTCATCAAGTATTCTTGTTACCGCACTTGTACAAAGAGCCTTTGAAGCATACATCATTCGAGTTTTAGGATAATTTGCAAATGCTTTTTTATAATCTTTGCATATCGAACGTAGAGTTTCTTCATCAATCACATATAACGGAGTTCCGTAACCGGAAGCAAGTTCCACCAAGTCACAACCGCCAATATCAAGATTGCCTTTTGAATTAATTTTTGTTGTCACGGGTTTTATGAATTGATTTGTACTTGATGTCATCTACGCTCCTTTTTCTCTCTTTCCTTTATATTATCATAGATATCGCTATTTTTACATACTACATAACCTGTATTTAATAAGAAAAAAACCTATCAAAATCCACATCGTCAAAACTGCATAACAGTAAAAAAGTTTCATCATCTTCATCCATTCGCTGAAAGTTGTATTCATTAAATTTCCAGTATTTTGGATTAATCCCCTTAACCTTGACTAAACCTTTTTCTTTCAAAATCACCAATTTCTTTTTTACAATTTCAACGGAAAGATTAACCAACTTGGCAAGTTCAACCGCCGTAATTCCGTCAGGGGACGAACACTTCTCCGGCGTCATAAACATCAACTCCAGCCCGACAGATTTTAAGTCTTTATCTTCTTCAATTTGCGCATAACTATCCATACTGACATGATAACCTAAACATATCATCAGGATATCCTTTATTTATAGGAAGTTTTTATATTTTAACTATATATTTAATTTCGAACCGCATACATTTTCTGTATTTTGGTACGCCTTAGCAACAAACTTCATTGAAGGTTTTACATTGTAAGAACCGGTAAACGTCAAGGCAGGATTAGTTTCTGGAACGTGATATAGGATTAAAGTAGAATCCTCCAATACCAATGGAACATCACGACCGTTGCAATGTCTTACTATATAGTATTCACCGGTTTGGTTGTTTACACGGGAATAATAAACGTCATTTTCGTCCTTTGCATTTACAAATTTTAGACCTTCGCGCATTCCGGCTATTCCGTACGTACACCCATCACCATTCAAATAGACTTTATCAAGGTAAATTTTATGTTGTTGATTTTCAACACGATAGTTTGAATGTAAATTTGAGGTATTAAATAAAGATAATGCCATTCTGCCATCTGTGCTATGACGTAATATTGCAGGAACTTTATATCCATTTTGCGAAGTTTGTACCGGTAACAAATGAACTGCACCGTTATTTAAAGCATTCAACTCAGGTCTTGCTCTTAATGCCATTGTTTCATCAAAATATTTTTTAAATTCATCTATGAATTCTTTATATTCAGGATTTCCTTCCTCAGTCCATTCATCATGAACTCTTTGTCGACATTGCAAAAATATATTTTTTGTTTTTGTATCATAACCGGTAGCACCTCTGTCATCACCGTCAAATAATGTCGGCATTCCCGGTAATGCTACAAGGTATTTCATCATTGCAAGAGCTTTTGATAATGCAGGTCGCATCACAGCTTCAAAAACTTCCTTTTCAAATTCTTTTTCGGACACGCCGTCAGGAAATTCCAATCCGTGCGCTTCCTTAGCCTGTTTTATTACCATTTTTACGTTTACATCAATCGGCTTGATACCAAAAGCATCCGCATCAAAATTACCATCAACAAATCTTCCGTTTGCCAAATCTGCAACAGCTTTGCTTATAGGAATGTACAATTTTTCATTAAACAAATTATCATCGGATAATTTATCTCTGTATTTATCATACCTATATCTATTCAAAATATTAATAAACGCAGGTCTTAAAACATCTGCCATCGCTACTGCTTTTGGAGATATTGCAGAAAAATCAAAAGTATTAACTTCTGAATCTCTTACCGGATTATTTACTTCATCAAACCTGTCATTAACAACCATATAAGCTCTTTTACGATAATCAAAATTATTAATGTCATTTAAATTTGTATAGAACATCTTCATATCCATAGCTGAATAATGAAGAACACGAGGTTTATCGTGATTACCGATAGCGGTATAAGAATACAACAACGATTCTAAATTTCCGTTTCTTAAATAATTACCGCCACCGACGTCAAAAATATTGGCAACTTTATTCTGTCGAGCTCCATTATCTTCAATAATATTACCGTCTTCAGATTTTTGAGCAAACAACATCGGAATATCATGGAAATAAAAATCGTAATGAGCATTTGATGTCATGCCTGTTTCACGATAGAACTTCTTAAGAATTGACGTTTGCTCCGAGAATTTCGGAGAATATCCGCCATAACCAAGATTATGCAAATCAATTGCATCCGTGATTTCAGCTACCATATAGGCATTAGGATTTTTAACGATTACACCCTGAGTAAATTGTTTCCAAAAATCAATTACTTCCTGCCAAGTTTTTTCAAAATCCTGAGATTTTCCGCGTAAAGCTTCTATATCTGCAATATCTTTTGTCGCGTCAATTCTCCAATCCAAACCTGCCTGAGTTTTATCAATTATCAAATCAGCAAGTTCAAAACTTTCAAGAGATGTTCCTTTTAGTGTATTGGTAATTGATGATATCAAAACATCTTTATCCGAATCACTTATTGAAGATAAACCTTTCACCATTTTTGTAAGTACACTCATAGCTTCTTTTTCAGGAGTAAGCGAATTTCTTACCCCGATTGTTTCCAAGTGTGTTTGTTTCAAAGCTTTATAGTCATAAGCAATTTCACCGGTTTTGTCATTCACCCTACACTCAACATCTGGCGCAAAAGCTTTTACTAAGGCATATTTAGTAATTTCAGGAAGTAAAATAGGTAGAACATACTTACCATAGGTTGTAACATTTTCACCTTCAAATAATTTTTTATCTTCAGGTTGATTATTGTCTACTTTATTCAATACATCTAATGCAAACGGATAAATATTTTTTTCAAATATATTATCCATTAACTCATAAGTTTTACGGTATTCTTGTGGCAAATTTGCATTACCGTTTTTGTATATCTCAAATCGAGGCACTCCAACTTCTGATTTTACATTTGCTCTTTTTGAAATTAAAGGAGAAGCCAAAACCCCTACCAAATTATCACCAAACTCGATACTGTCAAGTGGGGTATTCATTACACCCTCGAGAATTTGTGACTTTTTATCAGCATCTGACAGAACTCGCTTGTTATTATAAACCTCTGCCAATACGTTTGCAACTTCCTCTTTTGAAACTTCAGCCTTTACTGATTTTGGGAAATGTTTACCATCGGCAAGAGCTTTTATATTGTTATACACCAACTGCGGATTATCTTTATCTATATTTTTAAGAGTTTGAGCTATAGAAAGTCTTAAGATATCATCAGTTTTTTGTGTCCAATATTGCCCTGAAGATACAGCATAGTCCTGAACTTGCCAGTTTCCGCGTTTAATTTTTCTTTCCTCAATTTTTTGTTCTCTTAATGGTAAATTTTTCAAAGTTTTTAAATCATTATTTGAAAATACAAAATTCAACTTTGCGATATCAGGGTTGGCATCCCAAGTTTCAAAGCCGCTTTCAAATTTTCCGTCAACATTATAATTTTCAGCCTTAGACAAAAATCTTGCCGCCATATAACTGTCCGGTTCAATTCTGTTGTGAGGATGATGTTTATTGTACTCTTTCAATTTTGCCATATTTATATCGTAAACTTTCGGATTTATTTCAAAAGCATAAGGATATATTGAATCGTTATGAGTGTGCATATTGTACACATTTTTAGTACTCATCTTCATATTAAGCGGATCAATTAAAGCTCCGCCGTCTTCCGCATCAGCAGAAGAAACCAAGCGTTTATCAAAAAATTGAATATATGTCGGGCGTTTTGGATTGTAATTTTTATATTTCGGGTGGTTAACTACTTTTGAACTTATAAAATCTTTATTTTTAGAAAAAACACCAAGCGAAAGCGGATTATCTTTCAAATTTCCGGCCTTAAACCAATAAAAATACGGTGAATCTTCACCCCAACGAAGCATATTTTTAAAGTGAACACCTTCAAGCCCTTCATTTACAAACGCACCGTCAGATACCAAATTTAGACCATGCGCAAACATTTTTCGCTGTAGTGACGCATAATTATTGATATTACCCAAAGAACTCGCCATCTGCATACAGTTTTTATTCCAATATGCGTGAGCTGAAAAATCATCATCGGTAAAAATAGGTAACGAAATTATCCTTCTATACGAATCATAAGCTCCGGCATCAACATCTTTTTCCAAACCTGCAAGTGTTCCACCATATTTATTTGAAACAGTTTTTATACCGCTCAAACCTCTTTTTCTTAGTCTGTCGCTGTTTACTATGACATTTTTATCATTATAAACACAACCGACATTTTGCGAATCAACAATAACAAGTTTCATTGAACCGCCTCTTGATAAATTAGATTTTGAAGGAGTAACTACATTAAAAATCTGACTTACTTCATTAATCTTTTTATGTTCATCTATAATATCGCCCGCATCAACTAATGTACGAGTAAATCCTTTATCATTATGAAGAACAAAGTGATATGCAAAAGGTTGATTTGCCTCAATACCAAAGGTGTTATACAAATCTATACGATTCGGACCGGGATTTATTTGAAGCCTATCCTCACCTTTACGAGAGTATGCTTTACCCGTTGTATAATAATTCCCTTCGTTATCAGTAGCCAACTTATAAATTTCAATATAACAAGTATCCTTATTCTGATCGAATGGACATGCTACTTCAAATTCTCTTACCCCATCTGCGGACTTTGTAAATTTATAAGCTTTAAAAGGCACCGCAGAACTATTTTTAGCCTTTTCATTTTTTAAATCTAAACTAACTTTCACAAATCACTCCTTAATGCTAATTATAACAACCATAAAAAATTTTTTTTGTTAGTCGATAATACATTATTAAGAAAATTTTACAAAGTCATCATTTTGTTAGGAATAAATATTTTTTTGGCTATAATAATACGTGTAGAAAATACAATAAATGCAAAAACATTTGTAAATTCAAGGAGAATAAAATGCTAATGACAGAATTAAAATGTGATATCAAAGATATCAATTTAGCAGAACAAGGAAAAAATCAAATTGATTGGGCTTTCAAAGACATGCCTGTTTTGAAAACAATCAGAGAAAGATTTATCAAAGAACAACCGTTCAAAGGGTTAAAATTATCAGCTTGTGTACACGTAACAAAAGAAACTGCGGCATTATGCACGGTAATGCAAGCAGGCGGCGCTGATGCTGTATTAGTTGCATCAAACCCTTTATCTACTCAGGATGATGTTGCGGCAGCATTGGTAAAATACTACAATATACCCGTTTTTGCTGTTGCCGGAGAAACCGTAGAACAGTACAGAAGCCACATTGAAGAAGCTATCAATCACAATCCGGATATAATTATTGATGACGGTTGCGATATGGTATCCACGATTCATGAAAAACATCCTGAATTAATCAGTAAAATTATCGGTTCTACAGAAGAAACAACAACCGGAATTATCAGATTGCAAGCAATGGAAAATCAAGGTACATTAGGATTTCCGGCAGTCGGAGTTAATACAAGCCTTACAAAACATTTATATGATAACCGTTACGGCACAGGACAAAGTTCATTTGATGGCGTTCTACGTGCAGCAAACATCTTAATTGCAGGTAAAACTGTTGTTGTATCAGGTTATGGCTGGTGCGGAAAAGGAGTTGCACTACGTGCAAAAGCATTGGGTGCAAATGTTATTGTTTGCGAAGTTGACCCGCTAAAAGCATTGGAAGCAGCTATGGAAGGCTACAGAGTTATGCCAATTGCACAAGCTGCAAAAGAAGGTGACTTATTCCTGACTGTTACAGGCGACAAACACGTAATTGATGTTGAACACCTATTATCAATGAAAGACGGAGCATTTGTCGGTAATGTCGGACATTTTGACTGGGAAGTTAATGTCAGGGATTTACAAGCTCACGCTAAAGAGATCAAGCAAATCAGACCTGCATTAGAAGAATACGTACTTGATAACGGTAAATCCGTTTATGTTATTGCTCAAGGAAGACTTGTAAACCTTGTTGCCGCAGAAGGACATCCTGCAAGCGTTATGGATATGAGTTTTGCAAATCAAGCTTTGGGTATAGAATTTTTAGTAAAAAATCACGGAAAATTAGAAAATAAATTATACACACTCCCTTACGAAGTAGATGTAAAAATCGCAGAATTAAAACTTCAATCTATGGGAATTCAAATTGATACATTAACAGCTGAACAAGAAGAATATCTTAACAGTTGGAAAATTGACTAAAATTATTGCAAGAAGTAAGGCGGCGCGAAGAAAATTCTTCGCGCCGCCTTACTTT
>CAMGGL010000031.1 GCA_946055575.1 uncultured Candidatus Melainabacteria bacterium | reverse complement strand
AAGCGCTCCGGCTTTGTTTGTAACAGTAGCTGTGCCGTTATTTGTAACTGTGCCGTTTACTGTCATTCCTGCTGTACCGGTAGCCTCGTTTAGCATATTTAAGTCTTCGGTATTTACGGTTGCACCTTGTGCTACATTTAATCCGCCTGCCGCGTAGTTGATAATGTCAGCGTTTCCGCCTTTATTTGTTACATTTCCGCTGATATTCAGTGCTGCAACTTGCGGATTCCTTTCTGATGTTAAGTTTTCAACACCGTTTTGAATGTACAAATCTCCGTTATTTGCAATATTTCCACCGATATTAATACCTTTTAAGCCCGTATTTTTGATGGATAATTCGCCTTTAGTATCAACGTTTCCGGTAATATTTAATCCTGAATTAGTGTCAAGAGTGTATGAATATTCTTCACCGTCAACTGTAAATGTTGCATTGCCTTCAACCGGAATATTGTAAATCAAAGTCTTTCCGTTATTTTTTATATTTCCGGAAATATCTAAATCACCTTGTGTGTTATTGATTCTTAATCTTCCGTTTGCGTTAGCAATATTCCCGCTGATATTTGTACCGTTAGCGCCGTCAAAGTTTAAAATGTCTGTATCGCCGGTACCGAAATTCTTAACGGTTCCTGCGATATTAATCCCAGCATCATCGTGGCTGTTTGCGGATTCAATATAAATTTTTCCGTTATCACTTGCAAAACTGTTACCCATGTTTAGGTTATCAGTATTAACAAGTTGATTGAACAGAGCATCCGCTTGTTGCTTTGTTGTGATTTGTGCCATTTTGTTGTCGTTTATTCCGGCAAAAATACCTGCATCTTTTGCTACGGTTATTTTTCCCGCTCTAACATCAACTTCATCTGCTGCAAAAATCTTACCATTGATTGTAACTGCAGCATTTGCTGTGTTATCCTTTAAACCTTCATAGTCAGCACTCGGATTCTTTTTGTATCCTTCGTAAATGGAGTCTTTTGGAGTGTAAACCCCTAATGAACCTACATTTAAAACACCCGAAGCTCCGACAATCATACCTTTTGGAGATACGAAAATGGCTTTTCCGTTGTAGAAATTGCCGTTTCTCATTGTGTTGACAATACCGTTTATATTGATTTGGTTATCAACGAGGTTGATAAATGTTTCAACGTTTTTGTCGCCATATTTGTATATCAAATTGGC
This sequence comes from uncultured Candidatus Melainabacteria bacterium, assembly GCA_946055575.1. GTDB lineage: Bacteria > Cyanobacteriota > Vampirovibrionia > Gastranaerophilales > Gastranaerophilaceae > Zag111. Next base: position 14,140 of record CAMGGL010000031.1, on the reverse strand, counting down.
GATATCTCCTTCAGTTAAGTTAAAGTCTTTGTATTTTCTGTAACCAATGTCAGTACCATTAATCAATGCTGTGGGGTCAATGTTGTACACACCATTGTTTCCTGTTACTCCGGAAATCTCCGATGCAACAACAGACAACAACATAGTTTGATGTGATAAAAATAGTGCGGTCATTGCTGCTGCAACTATTCTTTTCGGCTTTCTGCTGCGATTTCTCATATTAAATCCTTTCATAACGTTATTTTTAAATTATCGATAATAGTGTTAATCTGAACATTTCCATTCTATCAAGAGCACACAAGAAAATGTTCGAATATTACGCTTTTTTAAGTCATGCTTTTTATGCGCATGTCTCTTATTCTATTAATAACGTTAAAAAGATTTGAAAATTGCTAACATTATATACAATGTTAAGTTTTATTAATCAGAAGTTTTTATAATTCTTCGGCTTCCGAAGTAATAAACAAGGTAAAATACTACTAATATTAGTGGCATTTGTATTGCCCCTGATATAGATGTTCCAAAGGCTTTTAATATGTATGTAAGTATTCCTACAGGTATTGCTGCAAGCAAAATTCGCAAAATAGTGCTTTTCGGAAATCTTAGTTCAAGTCCCGGTAATACAATTACCGCACTCAATAAGAAATACAGGAAGTTTGCACTAAATGTAGCAATTCCGACCCCTACTAATCCGAGTTTTTTTATGAGGATGATATTCAAAATGACTCCGAAAATCCCTGAAATTAGTTTAATTATAAATTCAATATGTGTTTTATTTGCTAAATGGTATTGTAATGTCGTGTAGTCAGTCATTGACAGGAAAAATACCCCAAATGCAAAATATGGAACAAGTATTGCCGCTTCGTAAAATTTTGCATTCGCAAATATGTGTGTGTAATCAACGCTATATATGGACATAACTGTTATTACAGGTAAAGCAACCAATATGTAGTAACCCAAAAATTTAGAAATAATTGGGCGAACATCGACTTTGCCTTCATATAGATTAATAATTCTTGGTATAGCTGCAACTGTAATCATTGCAAATAAAGTCATCAAAATCGGCAGGGTCAGACCGTATCCGACACCAACAAGTGCGGCTTTTGAAAATCCGCTGATGCTGTTCATAATGAATTTGTTACTTTGTGTGATAATCCAAGCGCTTAAAGATGTTGCGGCAATTGGAATTCCATATTTTATTATAGGTAAAATAAATTTCCATTCTATTTTTTGGAACTTAAAGACTTTTAAAATTTCACTTTGGTAAAGTAATAATATGTCAATAAGCGAAATTGATACTCCCATACCTAACAATATTGATGCTGCTCCCATATTGAAAAATTTTGCAAAAAATACAGCTAAAAATATTGTTGCAAATTGATTTAGAATTGTTGTCAGAGTGTATGATAATGATTTTAACTGAGCTCTCAATAATTGTGATAATAAGGCTCTTACTGCAACAGGTATTATCAAAAACAGTACTGCTAAGAAGTATTTAAACGGTACATGGAAAAAATTGTAAAGGCTGTCTTTAAATATAAATGAAACAGCAAACATTAGTAACATATTTATTGACAATATTGTCACTAATGTTGATAAATACTTCGGCAAATCTTGAGAGATTTGGTGGTGTCTGAAAAATCTCAAACCTGAGAGTCCTACCCAATCAGAAAAAATAATGCAAAGGAATGACAGCATAGCTATTGATATTGTGTATAATCCGTATTGTTCTACCGTAAATATACTTGTGTAAATCGGTACGGTTATTACATTTCCCAACATTCCGCACAATTTTGACGGCGCGTACTTTAGCATGTCTGTAAATATGCCTTTTATTTCCTTTTCTTCCAGTTCTCTGTTTTCCATGTATTCCATATATCACCTTTAATCCGTTATTTCTCCAAATAAGTCGTATTCGTCAGCTTTTGTAATTTTTACTGTCTCAATATCTCCCGGAACTACGTTTCTGCTTGATTTTGCATATACCAGCCCGTCAATTTCCGGAGCATCATGTTCTGAACGTAAAATTATTACACCTTCATCTGTATATCCCTCTACGATACATTTAAGGTCTGTATTTATATATTTTTCATTATGTTTTAATGAAATTTTTTGTTGTAATTTCATTAATTTATCTCGTCTTTGTTTTTTTACTTTAGCGGTGATTTGTGGTTTTAGGGCATAAGAATAAGTATTTTTCTCTCTTGAATATTCAAATGCTCCCATTCGGTCAAATTCAACTTGCTTAACAAAATTATACAAATGTTCAAATTCTTCTTCTGTTTCTCCGGGATAACCTACGATTAATGAGGTTCTTACCGTCACATTCGGAATTTTTGCTCTAATTTTCTCTACAAGTTTTGAATAATCCATCACCGGTCGTTTCATTCTTTCTAAAACTTTAGGATGTGAATGTTGTAGTGGTATATCAACGTATTTGACAACTTTATCAAGTTTTGCAATCGCATCTATTAGTTCATCTGTCATTTGGGTCGGATATGCGTACATAATCCTTATCCAAGAAAGATTTTCAATGTTGTTGAGCTTTTCAAGTAATTCAGGTAAAGCTTGTTTCCCGTACAAATCAATCCCATAAGACGATGTGTCTTGGGCAATAAGTATAATTTCGGTCACCCCTTTGTTAACAAGTTCATTCGCTTCTTTTACAATGTTTTCAATTGGTCTTGATACATATTTTCCGCGTAAATTTGGAATTATGCAGTAACCGCATTTATAGTTACAGCCTTCTCCTATTTTTAAATATGAACTTGCCCCCATTGTTATTTGTTGCCTTGTTACACTTTCAGGATAAATGTACTCAGGCTTCTCCTCTATGATACTATTGTAATTATTTTTATTTTCAATATCTTTAACAATTGTTAGAATATCTTGTAGGTTTGTTGCCCCAATCATGCCTGAAATCTCAGGTATGGCTTCTTTTAAATCAGTATTATGTTTTTGTGATAAGCATCCGGCAACTATTACTTTCTTTCCTTCTTCAATCATTTGTAAAATGCTTTGGACGGATTCTTTTTCAGCATCGTGAATGAAAGAGCATGTATTAACTATTACGATATCCGCATCTCTTTCATCTAGCGTGATTTCGTAGCCGTTTTGGCTCAATATACCTAATAAAAGTTCTGCATCTACAAGATTTTTTGCGCAACCATGATTTATTAACGATATTTTCATATTTTTCCCTTTTTTAAATTCTATCATTAAATGTAAAAAATATATTTAAATATTACAATATATTGATGATTTTGTAATAAAATACTGATATGAAATACATAGAATTATTATCTCCGGCTAAAAATTTAGAAACTGCAATTGCGGCAATAGATAGTGGTGCAGATGCAGTTTATATCGGGGCGAGTGAATTTGGAGCACGTAAAAACGCTCCGAATTCCTTATCTGACATAGAAAAACTGGTTAATTATGCTCATAAATTCTATGTGCGAGTTCATGTTGTAATTAATACAATTCTTAACAATGAAGAATTGCAAAAAGCTGTAAAATTGGTCGAAAACCTATATAATATTGGAGTTGATGCTATAATTGTTCAAGATATGGGATTACTAAATTTGGCAATAAATGGAAAGTTACCGCCAATTCAAATTCATATGAGTACACAATGCGATAACAGGCTTCAAGATAAGGTTAAGTTTTTTGATGATTTAGGATGCTCACGTGTTGTTTTAGCACGAGAGTTATCTTTGGAGCAGATAGAAGAAATCTGTAATAATACATCTTGTGAGATAGAAACATTTATTCATGGGGCATTATGTGTTTCATATAGCGGTCAATGCTATTTTTCTTATGTAAATGGAGGTCGATCGGCAAATAGGGGTGAATGTGCCCAGCCTTGTCGTAAAAAATATTCTTTGATTGACGAAGATGGAAATGTCGTCTTGAAAGATAAATATTTACTTTCGTTAAAAGATTTTAACGCATCTGAGCATATTCGTCAGCTAATTGACTGTGGTGTAAAATCCTTCAAAATCGAAGGTCGATTAAAGGATGTAAACTATGTACGAAATGTAACCGCATATTATAATAATTTAATCAATAAATATGCGCTAAGAACTTCTTCAGGAAAGGTTTTTCTTGATTTTGAGCCGGATGTTAATAAAACCTTTAACAGAGGTTACACCGATTATTTTTTAACCTGCAGAAAACAATGTTTTAATTTTCTTTCACCAAAATCAAAAGGAGAGCATTTAGGCAAAATAAAACGGGTGGAAAAAGATTATTTTGAAATTGATGCGGAAGTTAACCCTCAAGATGGTTTATGTTTTATTAAAAATTCTGAAATGAAAGGTTTTTTGGTAAATAAAGTTGTCGGAAATAAAGTGTATCCTAACAGGATGGATGATATAAGCGCGAATTTGACTTTGTATCGTAACTATAATGCGGTCTTTGAAAACCTTTTAAATAAAACTAAAACTGTGCGTAAAATAGGAGTTAAATTCACTATTTCAGACGAAAAAATATTCGCCGAAGATACTGATTTTAATACTGTTTCCATAGAAATTCCTAAATCTGAACTTCCAAAAGACTTAGATAGAATGAAACAAAACTTAATATCTCAATTGGAGAAAACCGGAAATACTGAATTTTATTCGCGGGGTGTTGATTTTAAAGATGCTGAAGTGCCATTTCTTCCAATCTCACAAATCAATAATCTTCGCAGGGAATTGTTAAATTTGTTAAGTGAAGAAAGATTACGCAATTTTAAGCGCTTACCTCAAAAACCTATTTGTTACAAGGATTTTTATAAGAAAGAATTTGATTATAGAGCGAATGTTTACAATTCTGAAGCAAAAAGTTTTTACAAAAGTTGTAATTGTGTGGTTAATGAGTCGGCTATTGAAGCGCAAAAAACAATTTCATCAGGTATTGAAATTATGAGGTGTAAGCATTGTTTAAAATATGCTGCAGGTTTATGTCAAAAACCTTCTAAAAACCTATTTCTGCTTGAGGCTTCAGGTAAAAAGTATCCTCTGAAATTTGATTGTAAAAATTGCGAAATGGTCATATTAAATCCCTAACTTAACATATCTTAAAATTTTGGCAATTTGTAGCTGAAATATTCCTTTATTACTATATAGGGGAAACTATGCAGAAAGTTAAAAGGTTAAAACAATCACTAAATAAAGAAGAAATCATTAATAGGTTAAAAAATAACGAATACAGTTATAACCTTAAGCTATTAAGGAAAAATTTTGCGACTCATGACAGTTTTGTTCCAAAAAATCTTCTTGTGAATCAAGAACTATATTCCAAAGCTGAAAATGATTTGATAAAATCTGACATTTCTGAAATTTATACTGTCATAAATGATATTAAATCTTCAATGTGTAACCCTAAAATTCAGTATTCGCAAACGTAGTATTTACTTTATTAGAGCTTGAATTTCTTTAAATCTAGGGTGTTTTGAAGTCTTTAACCATTCAAATAACACTATTTCCGTGCATGTTATTTTTGCTCCGTATTGTTTAAGTAATTCCAATCCGGTTTTGTATTCATGCTTATTTCTGCTTGCGCAGGCATCTTTAACTACGTAGACTTCAAAACCCTCGTTAATCAGTTCTGCTGCCGTTTGCAGTACGCATATATGAGTTTCTATCCCGCCGATTACAATCTGATTTATTCCTGCAGCTTTTAATTCTTGTATTTTATTTTTAAATTCAGTTTCTAACATTGCTGAGAATGCAGATTTTTCTGTTTTAAATGTGTTTTCTTCAAATGTTGCTTGAAGTTCAGCAACAGTATTTCCTAAACCTTTAGGGTATTGCTCGGTAATAATTATTGGGATAGATAGTAATTGCGCGGCTTTTGAGATTTTTATCATATTGTTTACTGTGTCTTGACCGTATTTTGATGCAAGCACAAGTTTTTCTTGAATATCAATAATCACAAGAGCGCAGGTTTCTATGTTTAACATTTAGTTCTCCTTTTGTTGATATGCGGTTGTTTTGTATTCATCTTTGAGTTTTTTTAATAATCCATTTAAAAATTTTTCAGTCATTTCTTTTAGCGAAATTTCGGTTTTGAAATTTTCTGGACTTTCAAGTCCGTTATGAACAAGTTCAATTTTAAATTTTGCATAACCGTTGTATCTTATAATCAGTTCACTATGGGCATTTTCATTTTTTAGGCTGAATACACATTCAATATTATTTGCATATTGGCTGACTTGTGTATTTGTAAGTTTGGTTTCGCATTCTTTTTGAAATCTGAAAAAGCTTGGGGCGATAATGCTGTTCATTTTATTTGAAAAAGCTGTTTGGAACAGTTTAAAATTCTTTTTTTCTGTTAGATCGTCGTTAAGCCAGTTATCTATATTATCACTAGCATCAAAACATACACTCATAAGCTCGTTTTGGTTTGCGGAAATAAGTCCGTCTTGTGCAATTTTATCGAGAGTTTCAAAAGATTGTACCCCGATTTTTGCAAGACCTGCTCTTATCTTTAAATCTTTTCCCATTTTGTCTTGAATTTTTTCTAAGACTGCATTGGTTCCTGCTAAATTTATGTTTGGCAATATTAAATAAAATTTCCCGCCTCTGGCCGTAGCAACAATGTCATCATGCCTAATGTTGTTTTTTATAGTTTGAGCAAGTCTGTTTGTTGAAACTTTTGTCTTTATTTTTTCATCCAAAGTCAAGAGAACAAAAAATCCGTTTTGGACTCTCAGATTATCCGAAATATCAATAAAAATGTCTTTTAATACTTTATATTGGTAAAATCCGTTTTTCGCATCTGTAACATTCATTTGATTTAGAAATTTTAGATTTCTGTTTGCAACTTCTTTTAATTGTCTCAGTTTGAAACAGTTAACCGTTTTTATCAGCATCTCGTAAGGGGCGGAATCTGTTGTGAAATAATCATAAATTCCGTTATCATAAGCTTCTAATATCGTTTCTTGATTACATTCATTCAGTACTAATATTATTTCAACATCCTTGTCAGTTTCTTTTATTGTATTAATAAGTCTCAATGTCGTATTTTTTGAATCTGCTTCATGTAATATGGCAACATAATACATTGAGTTTTCTAAAAACTTTTTCATGTTTTTAGTGTTACAGACTGTAATGTTGTCGTTTTCTCGAAGCAAAACAAGTTTCTCCAGCAAATTTTTTGCCGTATCTTCGAAATCCGTAATCAATAATATATTATTAGAATCAATTGTCATTATCAGTCTAGACCTGTAAGTGTTTTTTTATGCACCAAAAACTTCCGACCGCACCAAACAAAATACTCATAGTAAACATTACAAGAATTACTAAATTCTGAGCGTGTAAAGGTGTCGGAACCATAAAGAACTTATGTACATTTAAAAGCCCGTTTTGAACATAATTTAACGGAATTAGAGCAAGAAGTGAACCCGAAAATCCGTAGAATGCGCCTTGCATAATAAACGGAAATCTTATGTACCAATTGCTTACACCCATCAATCGCATAATTTCAATTTCTTCTTTTCTCGATTGAATGACAAGTTGTATAGTGTTGTTTATTATAGTTACAGTTAAAAGTCCCATAACTGCAATTACAATAAGTGTTATAGTTTTTAGTACGTGGTTTACAAGTTCAATTTTTTGAGCCAAATTTTTTGCATAACTCATATCTTCTACAGCGGCTATAGGTTTTATATTGTCGAAGACCGGTTGTAAACTTTCCGGCTGGTCAACTTTTACGTGTAATGTATCCGGTAACGGATTGTCTATGTTTGGCAAGCTCATTTCTGACTTTAGTTTTGCCCATGATTCACTTTTAGGAATAACGGTTATTTCTTGAACATGCTCAATTTTATTTATTTCTTGTTTGATGTCATTGGCATCTACTCCGTTTTTTAGATATACGGAAATTTCCAATGCACTTCCCAATTCTTTGGAAAATGCGGAAATAGATAATGCGGTTCTAAAACATGTTCCAAAAATCATAAGGATAGCAGCCATTGTTGTTATTATCACAATGTTTACCCAACCTGTTCTTATGATGTCATTCAGAGTTTCCTTCCCCAGTCTGTGTAATATTCTGAGTTCGCATAGCCAATCTTTTGGTATATGTTTTTTTACATTAGATTTTAAACTGTTATTCATACGTACCTGCTTGCATATCGCTTATAATTTCTCCGTTATCAAGTTTGATAACTCTTTTTCTAAAATAATCTACCATTGCATTGTCGTGTGTGGAAACAATGACTGTAATTCCTCTCTGGTTTATTTGGTCAAGGATTTGCATGATTTCCATAGAGTTTTTGGGGTCAAGGTTTCCTGTCGGTTCGTCCGCAATAAGTAGCGGCGGTCCATTCACTATAGCTCTTGCAATCCCTACTCTTTGTTGTTCTCCGCCTGACAGTTCTGACGGTTTTGCTCTCATTTTTTCGTGTAGCCCTACGATTCTTAATGCACCGTTTACTCTGGCATCAATCTCTTTACTGCTTATCCCCATTGTACGGATTACGTAAGCTACGTTATCATAAACCGTTTGATTTTGCAGTAATTTGTAATCCTGAAATACAATTCCCATACATCTTCTAAGGTTTGGAATTTTTGAATTAGATAAATTTGCTATATTTAACCCGCCAATAGATATAATTCCGCTTGTCGGTTTTTCTTCACTATATAAAAGTTTCATTAGCGTTGATTTGCCAGCGCCTGATGCTCCTACAACAAAAACAAACTCCCCTGAATGAATTTCCAAACTCACGTTTTTGAGGGCATAGTGATTGTTTTTATATCGTTTTGTTACATTTTGGAATGTTATCATTATATATTTCCTTGTTCTTTTTCTTTTTTATACATAGTGCGAAGTCTTTTTGTCAAAGTTTTATAATCAAGACCGTAGTATTCAATTAATTCATCTGATTTTCCGCTTTGACCGAACTCGTCATGAATCCCTACTCTATAAACTTTCTTTGGACATTTTGTCGCAAGTGTTTCACAAATTGCAGATCCTAAACCTCCTATAATTGAGTGGTTTTCTACTGTTACTGTAAATTTAGTTTTCTGTGAACTTTCTACGACTGTTTGTATATCGAGCGGTTTTACAACCGGTACATTTATTACTTCAACTGAGATACCTTCTTTTTTTAATTCTTCTGCGGCTAAGAGAACTTCTGCTAAGGTTTCTCCGTTTGTAAATACAGAAATGTCAGTTCCTTCTTCCAATACCACCGCTTTATGTATATTGAAATGATAGTGTTCGTCAAAAATATCAGGAACATTACATCTTGAAATTCTTATGTACATTGGGCCGTCATGCAATGCTGCATATTTTATCACTTCTTCACATTCTCTGCAATCTGCCGGCACAATAACTGTCATGTGTGGAATCCCTCTCATTAAAGAAATATCTTCCAAAGCCTGGTGAGTTGCACCGTCTTCACCTACGGTAACTCCGCCGTGTGTTCCTATTATTTTTACATTGAAATTAGGGTAGCAAACAGCATTCCTTATTTGATCGTACGTTCTGCCCGTTGCAAACATTGCAAAGCTGGCAGCAAACGGTATTTTACCTTCTGAAGCTAGTCCTGCGGCTGTAGCTATCATATCTTGTTCGGCTATTCCACAATCAAAAAATCTGTCAGGATACTTATCTCCAAATATCTTAGTCTGAGTTGAGCATGCCAAATCCGCATCCATGACAACAATCTTTTCGTTAAGCTCTCCAATTTCTGCTAAAGTTTTTCCAAATGCTTTTCTTATCGAATTCTTTTTCGTTTTGTCTATTTTCATCTATATCCTCAAGTATATCTTGTGTTTCCCCCAATCAAAATGATTAACAATTTGATTTTAGCATAAAAATTTATTTCAAACCAGCAGAATATCCAAAGTATATTCTTGATGTCTGAAAACTAATAATAATCACTTTTTTTAGATTTTATGTAAAGTTTTATTAATATTTCGCTAAAATTTAGCAATATTTTCCCTTCATATACATTTAAACGGTAGAATAGTAATAGACTAAATTTTATGTAGGAAAGGAAAAGTTTATGAATCAAATTCCAGTAGCACCGTTAAACAACCCATATATGGTGCAACAACAAACAACATATATGCCTATTCCACAACAACAGCCGAATTATAATGCTGTAAAGATAGACATACATAACCCGACAGTAGGAGTTGACCCTATGGCTCAATGTCAGCCGCAATATGCACAGCCGACAATGCCATATTATAATTACCCACAGGCTCCGATATATAATTATCCGACAGCACAACAAGTACCGACCTATCCGCCGATGCAAATGCCAACAGCTCCGCAACCGGCACCTTCTCCGGTAGCAGTAGACGCTCCTGTTCCGGCTAACCAACAACCGGGTGTGATTCAACAACAAAATGTAAATTACCCACCGATGCCTCCGGCACAACCAGAACAAGTTCCGGTAAAACCTGAAACTCCGGCAGTCCCTGAGCCATCAGTTTCTGAACCTACAGTAGCAAAACCTGAAGTTGTACCTTCAGAACCTGTTACGCCACAAGTTGACTTAAACTCATTTTTAGCAAGACTTGCAAATCCTGATTTTGATGTTCAAGAAGCAGCAATGAATGATATTGCAAAGATTGTTGAAACCTCTCCGGATAAAGCAACAGAATTAATCGACAGTAAAGTATTTGATGCTTTAGTTAATATAGTAAATGCTGATACATCAGCTCTTGAAGGTCCTACACCTGAGCAACTTGCAGCCAGAGAAAAAATCAATTCAGGAGCAAAAGATGTAACTGATGCAGATAAACAATTAGCTAACCAAGCTACTCCGAAAGACTATGCAGAAAGAAATAAATGCTACGCATTGTACAGAATTGCAAATCTACAAAAACTTTATGCAGATGAAGTAGCTCGTTTGTCAAATCAAACTGTTCCTCTAACAGAAATGCCTGCAATTTCAACAGTTGTAGATAACTTAAAAGACAACCCTAACCCATTTGTAAGGGCTTCTGCAATTGAATCATTGAGTTACATTCAAAACCCTGCATACAAAAATGATTTAACAACTGTATTCACTGTTGCTCTAAACGATGAAGAACCAGGTGTTGCAGAAACTGCAAAAGTGGCATTAGAAAAATTAAATCAAATGTAATTTGAAATTTATAAGAATTCCTTTCTTTAAATAAAATAAAGCCCCTGAAAAGGGGCTTTTAATTTTACTGTTTTTTATGATTTTATACAAGTTGTTGTTTTAGGGATTCAGGAACTGGTGTACAGTTTTCATAATCTGCCATTTCAGATATTTGTCGGCACCATTCGTAGATTATTTCATCTTCTTTTAGAGTGTAGGAAATAGGTTTTCCTACTTTTATTGTTACATTTCGTCTTGTAAATGGTTTTAGTTTTGGATACCCGTCCCAGCCTGCAATAGCAATTGGAACAAGGTCGGCTTTTGCATTTTTTGCAATTGCAACAAATCCTTTTTTGATACCTTCAAGTTTTCCGTAAGGTCGCGTTCCGCCTTGTGGGAAAATTCCTAAAGACCAACTTGTACTTACTATATCTCTAACAGTCTTAAAAGTTGCGATTTCCGGTTTTGCTCTATCAACGGCAAATGCGCCAAGTCTTTTAACCAGCCAGCTTAATTTTTCTCCCGGTTCAAATAGTTCCTTTTTTGCCATAAATGCAACAGGACAATTTGCAGCCATTGCTACCATTGGAGGATCAAAAATTGAAACGTGGTTGGCAACATATATATATTTTCCTGATTTTGCTTTTTTTGCCGGGATGTTTTCTCTGCCAATAATTTTATAGTTATAGAAAATTAGATAAAATCCGTAAACTACAATATACAAAAATGCCATATAGAATATAGTTCTAAACCAGTTGTATTCTTTTGCATATCTTCGGTTAAAATTTCTAGGTTTATCTGTCATTGTCTAATACCTCCTGCGTTGCAATGGCAGGTTCTTCTTTCTCGTGAGTGAATCCTGTTAGTTTTTGAATTTCGTCCAGCCATTTTTCTACTACTGCATCCGAATCTTTATTATACGGAATAGGTTTTCCTATATTTATAATTATTTTACCGGTAAATGGTAATTTCTTTACTTCATCTGAACCAATAATCCCGACAGGTAGAATGTCGCATTTTGTAAGTCTTGCCAATCCTGCAAACCCTTTTGTTGGAGTTTGGATTTTTCCTGAAACTCCTCTTGTCCCTTCCGGAAACATTCCTAAAACCCATTTGCTTTCTTTTATAATTTTTACAGTTTTAATTGTTGATGGTCCAAGACTTTCTCGGTTTACTGCAAACGCTCCCAGCCAGTCTATCCACCATCTGAGAAACGGAATGTCAAATAATTCTTTTTTTGCCATAAATGCTACAGGTCTTGGCATAACTGCGACTATCATTGGAGGGTCCAATGTGGATAAATGATTTGGGCAAATTATGTAATTATTATCTGGCGGTACGTTTTCAAGTCCATTGATTTCTATTCTGTAAACAAGTTTTAATCTTATCATATAACCAATTTTACACACCAAAAACTGAAATAATGCTCTCCATTTATTATATTGTGATGCTTGTCTTGAGGAGTATTGTTTTTTCTTGTGTCTTGTCATTTATTTTCTCCCTTATGTATATTAAGTATTATACATAAAAATTATTATATAAGCTATTCTTTTAATCTGTTTTTATAGTATTATTAAAAACAGAAAGAGGGGTTATAAATGGTAAGTATAATGCAATCAGAGAATGTTTTGGAAAATGAGTTATTTAAGAGTGTTTTTGATAAAACACCCGAATATATTAAGAATTTAAATTTGATGGATTTCGACAATAGTGGTGAATTTACGTTTATCTTAAAAAAAGAACACTTAAAGCCTTATGATGAAATAACAAATCCTGAAGGTCTAAATTTGGAAGATTGGTTTGCAGGATATGCAAAAGAAGCAAAGGTTTCAACAGCAGGAATAAGGGGACCTCAAAATATATTATTTCCGCAAGATACAAGATTCCCTATAAATCTTGTTGGGATTGTTTTAGCAACTTTAGCTAAAGCACTTGTAGCTAAAGAAAAATATTCAGGTAAGAGAATTGTTAAAGTTGCAGGATGTGAGGTTCGATATAATTCAAAATTGTTTTTAGATGCAATTGCAAGAATCCAAGCGGCGCAAGGTATTGAAACATTGGTTCCTGAAGATAAAAAGACTATCCCTATTTGGTTGGCGTCATTTTTGGCTTTCAAATTAGACTTGTTAGGCGGAGAGTATATTACTTCAAGTCATGGAATTTCAGTAAAAAATGCGACTAAAGATTTAAATTCACAAGGAAGTCAATATTTGCCGGAAGAATCTATGGAATTTGTTAATAAAATCCGTGAAATCTTTGACTATGTTAATCAATATGGAACTTACGAAATAAAAATTTCTTCAAAAGATAATCCGCTAATAAATGAAAAAGCGATGAAAAATATTGATGACGGTGTTGATTTGTATGTAGAGTATTTGAAATCCGGAGTTGCTAAAAATGTAAATCTTGATTTAATAAAGAAGCTCTCATCAAAAATCGTAATTGAAAATGTTGGAGGCTCTGCGCACCGTACTTTATCAAGAGTTTTGAAAAAACTTGAGATTAGCGATAAATTTGATTGGTTTAATATTGAAGAAGATCCGTTTTTCCATTCAATCGGAAAATATGATGTAACGCCAAAAGGAGATAAGGCGTTTTATGATTATTCTGTTGATGCAACTGTTATTGCAAAAAAATCAAATGGTGTAAAGTTTTTCCCTGTGATTGATACGATGAATTATTCTGAGAAACTCAAGGATTATCCTATCGGAACAGTTGTGTTAATTACAGATCCTGACCATGACAGGTTGACTATAACTCAAACTGAAACCAAAGATAAAATAGAATTTTTGAAAAATTTGGGTATAGATTATGTAGAACTTACGCAAGATAAAATTTTGACTGTGTTTACCGCAAACCAAGCGTTTTTGATGTTGATGGATTTTTGGTCAAAGCAATTAAAGTCTGAAAGTTTATGGGATAATCATCCGCGATTTATCATCAAAACAACTGCGTCAGCTCTTTCTTGGGATGAATGGGCAGAGAAAAATGGAGTTAAGGTTGTCCAGATGCGTGACACCCTCACCACCGTGGCAGGAGGGATGCTACACGCAGCACCCGAACGCGCTG
>CAMGGL010000030.1 GCA_946055575.1 uncultured Candidatus Melainabacteria bacterium | reverse complement strand
CAAATGTGCTTCCGTAATCAACTCTCCCGGTAATAATATAGAAATTCCCGGCGGACATTCTGCAACAACTTCTCCTGAAAGTCTTCCCACAGCTTCTGATGTCGGTACAATTTCTTTTTCTGAAAAATATGCGTCACGCAAACTTTTTTTGATAATTGGTGTTAGCATTGGCATGTGTTTTTTGTTTTCCAGATAATAAATATCTTTGTAATCGTGTTTATCAATTTTATGTAAACACTTAGCAAGGTATTCAAAATCAGAACGCTTGTTGCCTATATTACAAAGTATAAGAACTCCGATATCTGATGCGCTTTCGACTTCAATTCCAAAATCTATTTCCAAAATTGATTCTAATCTTTTGCCAGAAAGACCGTCGGCTTTAATAAAAACTTTTGTAACATCAGTTTTAAATCCAAACCCTGATTTTAATTGGTGAATGGTTTTCATTTTGTCGATTTCAGAGCGTAGGAATTTCGCATTTGCAATTGCTCGTGATAATTGTTTTTGACCTCTTTCACTTTGCAGGTTTGCCCTTGCAGCATCCAAACTCCCCAATAACATTAAAGACGGGCTAGTTGTGTGCAAAAGCATCAATGCTCTTTCGACATCTTCAGCATTTATTTTTGAGGTTTCGCTGATGTGTAACATTGACGATTGGCTCATTGAGCCACCTGTTTTATGTAATGAATGAACAACAATATCTGCTCCGAGTTTTAATGATGTGGTTGGTAATTTGTCATTAAAATTCCACAAGCAGCCATGAGCTTCATCAACTATTAGAGGTACTTCATACTGTTTACAAATTTTTGCGATTGCTTCAATATCGGAAACTACTCCTTCGTATGTTGGGTTTGTAATCCAGACCATTGAAACATCGTTGTTATTTTTTAATAATTTTTCAATTTCTTTTGCTTCAATATTTCCCCATAATCCCCAATCGTTAAGTTTTTCAGGGATAATCCACAACGGTTCTGCACCTGAGATAATTAAACCTGTCAAAATTGAACGGTGACAATTCCTGTTAACTATAACTTTTTGACCTTTTTTGGTTAAACCCATTGCAATAGCAAGGTTTCCGATAGTTGAACCGTTAATTAAAAAGAAAGTTCTTCTTGCTCCAAATGCATCTGCAGCAAGAATTTCAGCTTCTTTTATCGGGCCGGTTGCCGGAGTAAGTGTTCCCAAATTGTCAAACTCGTCAGTCGTATCAACCATCATTGCACGTTTCCCGACTAATTTTCTAAAATCAGGTAATGTTCCAAGACCTTTTGTGTGTCCGGGAATATGAAATTGATACGTTGGATTGTCATAGGCTGTTTTAAGGGCTTCAACAATCGGGGCTTTTATATTTGTTTGTTTTTTATTTCTTATCTTGTTGGGCATAACAAAAATATACTACAAAAATAGAAAAATTTTACATATATTATGATATAATTGTTACACATATGAAAAATTTTTTAAGATTAATATTTGTAGTTGCACTATTATTTGTTTCGTTGCCGGCTTCAATGGCTACGGAAGATATTGCAGAGGATCTTTTGGAAAATAAACAAGAAAATGAAATTGTATTAAACCAAGAAGATCCTGAAAAAAATAATGATTTTGTGAAAAAGGATACAAAAAGTTTTTTTATTTTTAATAATGACGATGATGATGTTATGGACAATACTGAGTTGGATTTTACATTATTAAAACTGTTAGACACGGACAAATCTAATGACGAAATTTCTGAGGATACATTGTTTGGTAAAATTTATCACAGTAAAATTACAAGAACTGATGTTCCGACATTTTTACTTCAAGATGATTTAACATTTAAACCTCAAAAAGGTCCTGTAAAAAAAATACATACCTATGGCGCATATCGTGGAAGTTTGAGTTCTATATGGCGTCCGGAGTATTCGACAGATTATGATAATTTAACAACACAGATTGGTATGTATGGTCAATTTAAAAATCCGGATTACAAATTCAAATTAGCTGTTAATCCGATACCAATTAGCGGCAGAAACTATATAGATTCTTTTGTATCTGATATGTATGTTGTTAATACCTCAATTCCTAATCATCAAATTGTCGCCGGATACTCAAGAGTTCAAACCGGAGTTGAAGGCGGAACATCAACTTATATATTGCCTTTTGTTGCACGTTCTCAAATTGCAAGGAATTTTGGCAGCGCACGTTCATTAGCTCTAAAAGTTATCGGAAATTATCAATATGCTGATTATAATTTTTCTGTTGGCAGTTCGGGGCGTTATATAACAAGCGGTATGCCCGGTGCAGAGTTTAACGGTTGGGTGAATTTTAAACCTTTAGGGAAAAAGGCGAAGAAATATGGCAAAGTTACAATAGGTGCCGGTTATAACGGCGGACATAATAGAATTGATTATAATGTTGCAAGTGCTTATATCGGTTATCATCACAAGCGTTTATGGTCCAATATAGAGGCTGCTATTGCTGATGGATATAACGGTTCTAAGGGTATAAGTTCAAATAAAGCGAACGGTTATGCTGCAACTGTTGGTTGGAAATTTAATCCACATTTTCAATTGATAGGGCGAGTTGATCAGTTTGACCCAAACAGAAATGTCTCAGGAGATTTAAGTAGAGAATACACTATTGGTCTTAACTGGTTTATAAAAGGTCAGGCTTTGAAGTTTGTTTTGAATTATGTCTTTTGTGATAATCAAAATCGCGCTGACAGTCACAAAATCATAATGGCTACACAAATTATTTTTTAATTATAGGCTGGACTTTGACCGTAAAATACGGTATAATAAACATAGATGTTATTAAGTATTAAGGATGATATTTTTGGTTAAGTCAACAGTTAAAAAATTCGGATTTACGCTTGCGGAAGTTTTGGTTGTATTGGGATTAATTGGTTCTGTTAGTGCTATAACAATCCCAAATTTGGCATATAATTACAGAGCAAAAGTTTTGGAAGAACAGTATCGTTCGACCTATAGTGAAATTAAAGAAATAGGTTCTTTTCTAAATTATGATAAAGGTGATGTAGGCGTGTACGCAAATAAAGTTTCTTATGAAACTTGGGCTGAAGAATTTATGTCTAAAATTAATGGTGGAAATAAGTTGCTGACCGGTCTTAGTTCTAATGATATCGCAGCAAAATTGAGGGAAATTTATAAACAGGCAGGCTCAAGACAGGGACCATTTGCTTTTAATTTGGATTCTTCAAATAATCAGTTAAAGCAAGTTGGAATTATTTGCGACAATTATAATTTGTGGCTGGATACAAAAGGTAGAATTTGGTCGTTTAATGCTGAAAACAGAACAATATGTGTTGATGTGAACGGAACGGCAAATCCTAACAGATTAAATATTGATATTTTTGCATTTATTCCTATGGATGCACAAATGGTTGCAACATGGGTTTATGAAGATCAAGCACACATGAATAATTATTCAGGACAGATAGTTCCATGTGATCTTGATTATATGACAAATAAAAATTTAAGTAATAAAATACCTGCAAAAGACGAAAACGGTAAATATACAAAGGGTGATGGCTCGGCGTTTGATGCTTGTCCGTTTTTTGAACCGCTTGAAAATGTTGCTGCAGTTAACAGTACCAAACCGGGGAAATCAGCCAAAAACAGAAATGTAACTTCGTCCAATAATTACTGGAAAGACTACATTAATTATAAGTAATATTCAAGTTTAAAATTTTATGTTATAATTCAGGTATGAAGAAGTTAGCGCTATCTTTAATTATAACATTGGCTGTAAGTTTTGCTACACCTGTGTTTGCTGATGATATTACTGAGGATTATCTTGATATTGCTGCAAATTACTGTGTTGTGGGAGATTACAATTCTGCGATAGCTTATTTGAATAAAATTCTTGAGCGTGAACCAAATAATTCACAAGCTGCCGATTTGAAAAAGGGCTTGTCACACATTATTTCAAAGGATAAAAAAACTTATGTCACCTCCGTCAATCCGCTTGTGAAACAGGCTATGGAATATAAACGCATCGGAGATGAAAAAATGGAAATGACATCTTTGTTGCAAGGAACAAAAGAACAAAATGCGTATTTGGCTTTTTATTATCTGGGAAATTTGTACCGTGATAAACGTGATTATCACAGAGCTTTAGATGCGTATAACGGGGCATTATCTGCACGTTCGGATTTCGCACAGGCTTATTTGTCTTCTGCAATTACGTTATATGATGTCGGTCGTTTTGAGGCTGTTATAAATCCTATTGATAAATATTTAACTTTTGTTCCGGAAGATGATTTGGCTTATGCCGTAAAATCTCGTGCAGAATTTGAATTGGGTATGCTTGAGGCTGCAAAAGTTGATAATGAAAAAGCTATTGAATTAAATAATTGTCCTGAATATCAGTTTGATAGGGCAAAAATTTTATATAAAGAAGGTAACCCAAAGGCATCAAAAGAAATTTTTACGGAGTTGCTTCCGGATATTCAAACTTCTAAAATATATGAATATATGGGCTATTGCGACTTGGCTATGGAAGATTATATGAGTGCTTTGATGAATATTGATAAGGCAATCATACTCTCTGATGATGACCAATTTTTAGAAGAAAAATATAATGAAATAAAACAAATTTTAGAAAGTAAAACCAATGAGCAGACATCGGAAGAATAATAAAAGAAAAAAAGAAGGTTTTTTTGCAAAGTTGTTTAACGGCTTTGTGACATTGATGTTGTCTGCGGCTATGCTTTGGGGTTTGCAGGCATATAGTAGCTCAGCAAATCTGAAATTTGCACAGGTTAGTGATGTACATTTTATGCAAGACAGTCCTAATACTACATTTAAGATGATTGGTGAGGCTCCACGACTGCTTGATGATGCGATTGAACAAATTAATGAGTATAATGATATTGATTTTACAATCTTTACGGGTGATTTGATAGACAAATCCTTTGAAAAAGAATTAAAAGCCTTTTTGCCACACGTTGAAAAACTTAATATGCCTTGGTATTTTGCCTTTGGAAACCATGACAGATGTGTTGGCGGCTATTTGACAACTTTGGTCTATCTTGATATTGTCCGTAATTCAAATCCGGATTTCAAGTTTAAAAAATCTTACTATTCATTTGTTCCTAAAAAAAATTACAAGGTTATAGTCCTTGATAATATTATAACGAATGAAATTACTTCAAACGGTTATATTGATGAAACTCAGTTAAAATGGTTGAAAAAAGAACTTGATTCATCAAAAGATGATATTGTTTTGATATTTATGCACGTTCCGGTTGTAGAACCGTTTGCAAGCCCAAATCATAAAATGCGTAATGCTTCTGCTTTGAAACAGCTGATAGAAAGTTATTCAAATCCGATAGGGGTTTTTCAGGGACATTATCATGCTGCAAAAATTACTCAGCATGACAATGTATTATATGTTAGTTCCCCTGCTTTAGTATCGTATCCTAATGCTTTTCGGGTTGTGACAATCGAAAATTACAAAGATAAAGTTGTATTTAATTTTGAATGGAAAGAAACAAGGGAAAAAACCATTCAGAAAATGGCAAAAATTATGGCATTTTCAGGCTCGATATACTCGGGAGAAGATAAAGATCAATCAGGAATTTATGAAGTAAAAAAGTAAGTTAAAGGAAGAAGTATGAGTAATTTTAAGGTTAAATTTAGAGGTGTCAGAGGCAGTTTCCCTGTTGCAAATAAAGGTTTTTTAAAGTTTGGCGGGAATACTTCTTGTGTTGAAGTTAATGTCGGAAAACATTTGATTATCTTGGATGCTGGAACCGGAATTGTAGATATTGGTGATGAACTAATGGAAAGTTATATTGCATCTTCCATAAATCCTGAGAGCAGAACTCCTATACGTGCAACAATTTTAGTTTCTCATATTCATCAGGATCATTTACTTGGACTTACTTTTTTCAAACCTATTCATACTAAAAATGCAGAAATGAAAATATATGGACCGTCTTCTGCTGATTGCTCATTAGCTGAGAATTTGGAAAATTTAGTTTTTGGTAAATCTTTTCCGTTGGATTTGGGGGATATTGCTTGTCATCTTTCAATTGAAGATATCCATGAAGATTATGCAATTTTGTTAAAGCCCGAAAAAGCGCCTGAACTTGTGAAATTGAAGGATTTAAAGCAAGGAGAAAATGATGTTGTAATAACATTTTTCAAATCTTATGTTCATCCTCAAGACGGTGTTATTGTTTATAAAATATCATATAACGGTAAATCTCTTGTATATGCAACAGACAAAGAGTGTTATTTTGGCGGAGATAAAAAGTTTTCAGCATTTGCAAAAAATTGTGATTTATTAATTCATGACGCGCAATATACAACAGAAGACTATTTAAGTCCAAATTCTCCCAAACAGGGTTTTGGTCATTCTACATACGATATGGCTGTTGAGGTCATGAAACAAACAAAGGCAAAAAATCTTGCATTTTTTCACTATGACCCGGGCTATGATGATGTTAAATTAGGCAGAATTAAAGAGTATTATACTTCGGATAACAAAAATATATTTATGTCGTATGAAGGTTTAGAGTTTGATATTACGTAATAAATTATTATATAAGGTTATTATGAAAAGATATTTATTATTATTTTTTATTTTAATTCTTACGGGAAAACCTGTATTTGCGTCTGCGGGTACAATTGCAACTTATGTTATTGACCCTGTAAAAAATGCATATCATCATAATAATCTTGGAATAATGTATACGGAAGAAAAAAGTTATTATGCTGCAATTCAGGAGTTTAAAATGGCCATTAGTTTAAACCCGAAAACTCAGGCTACTGCTGTATATTTTAATAATCTGGGTAAGGTTTATATGAAAATAGGCTATCCTGATTTGGCTCTTGATTGTTTTGAAAACGCAATTACTCAATACAATTTGAATTTTGAGTACTATCAAAATCGAGTTGATTGTTTCAAGGCTTTGAACCAAATTAATACAAAATTATCCGTATATAAATCTAAAAAAAATATAAATCCTTTGGATATGATAACATTAGGATTATTGTATGAGGCATCCGGAAATTATAAAAAAGCTATTATTACCCTTGATGAATTTGTGATGTCTGAGCCTGATTTGATGATTACACCTGCAGTAAAATTTCATATTCAAGAAATTGTAGATAAACAAATGGCATTGTAATATCAAAAAGGACATTCTTTTAAGAATGTCCTTTTTCGTGTAATTTATGTTTTTCTAATTAGCTTTTGTATTTATCAAGTAAATTTGTAGTATCTTGATTTTCTGCGGTTTTTGGTGCGCCCTGCATTGAAGGAGATTGAGCTTCTTTTTGAGTTTTTGCATCTTTAGGCTCGTTCATATCAGGGTGTTTTTCATTCATTTTTGCTTCAACTCGGCTTGCAAGCGGTGTAGCAATAAGAGGTACAACTACACGTTTTGCAATGATTGCAGAAGCAACAAGGTCTGTAACAAACTCAAATATTTTCAGTGAAGATTTTTTCAGCTTGTCAAAGTCTTCACCGATAACGATTTTTCTACTTACATTATTGAGGTCGTTAGCGTCACCTTCAGCTTTTTGAATGATACGAGTTTGTGTTATGATTGATTTTCTTGCTTCTTTTCCAAATGTTTTAGAGAATAATTTTTCAAATAAAGGTTTATTTAATTTGTGCATAGCAAGGAAAAGCATAATCTGAGAAACTATCATCAAAACACCGTTAGTTAAGTCTAATGCTGCCACAAAGTTTCTTCTTTTCTCAGGAATTTCTTTGTTATTTAAACTTTGTTTTACATAAGTCGCGCAGCCGACACCGTCTTTTACAACGATAGAACCGATTGTGGTGGCAATAAGTGCATCATCAAAATTGTTTTTAAATTGATTAACTGTCCATTTTACAGGTTTGAAATTTGTTACTGCTCCTACAACTTTAGAGCCTACTGAATATACTGGTGATGGCATTATTTATCACCTCCGTTCTTGGTTTCTTCTTTCTTATCTGTTTTTGCCAAATTCGGGAAGAATTTAGCCATAAATCTAGGGTAAACCCAGTTCAAAGCGGTACACGTAATTGGTAATGTGATACATACACCAATTAGAACTTTTGTAATTTGTCCGAATCCTTTGTACTTATGTTCAAGCACTTCTTTATAAAATTTTGCGATATCTTGTCTTACTTTAGCCCCAAGTTTTTCTAAATCGTTTTGGAATGTATTGGTATTTTCGAAAATATCTCGAGCTGCAGCGGAATTTTCATCATAAGCACACGCTTGCGCAACTTTTCCAATTGTTTCTTTGATACTTTCTTGAGTAGCTTTAGAGAGGTCTTCAATCTTGGCACCTTTAAGTTCTGCTATTTTTTCATCAAGAAGGTCATTTCTTTCTGTTAATTTTTCAAGATATCTTTCAGGGGTGAATGTGCCGCCACAAGCTTCTTCTATCTTTTGAATACGGGCAATTGTCCTGTAACATCTGCTTTCTCGTATCTGTTCAGGAGCTACAATAATTTCGTCCAGGATTTCTTGTACTCCTGCGTATTCCGGTTTGTTTCTGATGCTTAGTAAATAGTTTTTAAGCTCTTTTGGTTTATTTTGTAATGATGTTAGTTTATCTTCAGAAAATATATCGCACAAAATATCTTTATTGTTTATAAGATCAGTTGCTCTTTTTGTATAAAAACTTAATCCTTCTGCGCTATTTTGGAGTTTTTTTGCTCTTTGTATATAGTTTTCAATTACATTATTTACATATTCGGCCACTTCACTATTGCCGAGTGCTCTTTCCCCAATCTTAATTTCTCCGGTTTCTTTTAGTCCTTCTGCTATGGCATTAAGTTGTTCTGCTTGTCTTGCTTTTACTCTTGCATCTAATTCTTTTTTAAATTCTTGATTGCTTAACTTAGCTGTTTCCGGATCATTTTTCATTTCTTTTTTGATAAGTCTTGCAATGTATTCTTTTTTCTGAATTGCGCTTTGGTCAAGTTCGAGCCAGAAATTTTTAGCGTATTCCGGATCATTTGAAAGTTTATCTAAAAATCTGTCAATCGGTCCGAGAGCTCCTGCTTGGAAGATAGCAGCCAAAAATGCTGAAATCGGTTGGCGCATTGCGGTATATTTTTTTGTTTTTGAAAGTTCTTCTTTTTCTTCTTCTGTTGCATCAGGTTTAGCTTTTACAAACGGGTTAAAAGCTATTGAAAACGGTGCAACAAAACCGGTACCTACAGCGGTGATTAGAATACCCCCGAGTTCACCTTTTAATTTTTCAAATTTGTTAATGAAATTGAGAGCATTTCTATTTGGGAAAATAGATTTAAGGATATCTTCGACGCTTCTGGCAGCTGTTGATGCCGGAGAATTTCCAAAACTTGGAGATGCAGTCCTAACGAACGCATTGTTTTTTCTAGTTGTGCAACCATAACCCAAATAGCTGTTTCTAATGTTTTCTACTTTCATGACTTTTCCTATACACCTTCCATATATATAGAGTCAAAAAACAAAAAAAATTGCTAGAAATTCACCCTTTTGTAACAAAATCTTAACAATATTTTTCCCCTTAACTCTTTTTAATGCAGAGAACCCCAATCCTTCTTTAAGATTTTTCTCCCCACAGTGTTTCCAAACGCGTGGAAACACTGTTATTATACAAAATATAAAATCAAAATTAAACCCTTATGTTAAAAATTGTAAACTCACTATTTTTTTTCGTCTAAGAGTTTTCTGATTCTTATAAATCTGTCCAATTCTTTGCTTACATCTTCAACATTACTTAAGTGAGCATTTGATAAAAGTATTCTGTTATCGTATTTTGGATCAATAATGTAAACCGTAGGGAAACCTGTGATGCCGATTTCATCTACGACAGATTTATATTTTTTATCTTCAACATTAACTTTTGAGAAGTTAAGTTCTTTTTTGTATTTTTCTGATAATTCTTGATAAATTGGCATGAAACGTATGCAATAACCGCACCAATCAGCGTAGAATAAAACCAACGCAGGTTTTTTAGATTTCATTGCTTTTTCATAATTTATACCGATTTTATATTCTGACGGTTTTTTGGTCGGAGTTTCTTGAGGCTGTTTTACTTTTTCTCCGAAAATTTCTTTAATGATGCGTTCTTCTTGAGCTTGATAAGCCTCTTTTTCAAGGTTTTTATACTGAATGTATTCGATAGCTCCGATAATTCCTCCTGCAATCAAAATAAAAATTACAACAAGCATTGCAAGATTTTTTTTATTAACCTTTCCCCATTTTTCCTTCAAATTTAGTCCCATATCATATCTCCTTATTACTCTATTAATTATATATGTAAAAAAAATCGATATTAAAACTTAACAAAAGTTTACCTTAATATAAGTTAACATGATGTAACTCTCGATATATAAATGGGTATATACAAAATATATACTCGTGTTACATTCCCCCAAGACGGTTTCCAGATTGCCGTCAAGTTTCCGATGCAATAAGAAGGAGTTTAATTTATGAAAAAAGAACAACTTATCGAAATGAAGAAAGGTCCGCAGGAGTCAAATCCGGCGAAGAATGAAGTTATTGAGGCTGCAAACGATAGTGTTTTGAATGTTTATTTAAGAGAGATTGCGGATTATCCTCAGTTAAGTTTTGAGGAAGAAAAACAGCTTGCTATACGAATAGAGCAAGGAGATTTGGCTGCAAAACAAAGGTTAATTCAGGCAAATTTAAAACTTGTGGTTACTATTGCGAGAAAGGCGATACACATGTCGAATTTGCCAATGGTAGATTTGATACAGGAAGGGAATATGGGGCTAATGATAGCTGCTGAAAAGTATAACTACAGACTTGGATATAAATTTGCGACTTATGCGGGGTGGTGGGTAAAACAATCGATGTTTAAGGCAATTTCTGAACAATCGTATTGTATGAAAATCCCTGTGTATATCCAAGAAACTTTGTCGAAATTTTCTAAGGTAAAATCTCAAATGGAGCAGGATTTAAACGGTAAAGTAAAATTAGAAGATGTTGCAAATAAGATGAATATTTCTCCTGACAAAATTGAGTTATTTTTGAGTGCATATTCAAAGACAATTTCGATTGAAAACGGTCTGGAAAAAAATGACGGTAAGGAACTTAACGTGGCTGATATATTGGCGGATGAAACTACGTTAGTGAGTGAGAATATTGAATATCAGTCATTGCAAAACGATATCAAAAATGTTATATCGACATTAAAAGAGCGAGAGCAAGAGGTTGTTAAGATGCGTTATGGGCTTGATGATACAGAACGCTACACTTTAGAAGAAATCGGAAATATCTACGGTGTTACCAAAGAGTGTATTCGCCAAACTGAACTAAGAGCTTTGAAGAAGATGAAGTTATCGGGACAATCATTGTTATCAAGTTACATATATTAATAAGGTAAGAATTTCAATATTGATAAAATAATTTCTCGTGTTTATTTCCCGCGCCGATTTTCGACGCGGTGTTTGTTTATTTTGTGCTAAAAAGGAAGGATTCGCAATGATTGAACACACATGTCATCCTGAACTTGCGGATTTTCGGTAGGGCGACGACGAAGTCTAGCCCGTAAGGTGTCGGTCAGACGTTACTCTGCCGACACCCCGAATAATCCAAGACATTTCAGGATCTATTTAGATGCGAGGTCAAAACAAATCTGTCATCCTGAATTTATTTCAGGATCTTAAACCCTAGCAAATTTCACCAATGGCAAGACCCTGAAACGAGTTCAGGGTGACACAAGTGGGAGTATTTGGTGAGAAAAGAGGGAGTACACAATGGTCTAACGCGTCTGTCATCCTGAATTTGCGGATTTTCGGTAGGGCGACGACGAAGTCTAGCCCGTGAGGTGTCGGTCAGACGTTACTCTGCCGACACCCCGAATAATCCAAGACATTTCAGGATCTATTTAGATGCGAGGTCAAAACAAATCTGTCATCCTGAACTTGTTTCAGGATCTTTAAATCTAGCTCATGTCTTAATAATTCTTAACCCTTTCTCCAATTTCCCAAAAACCTTTACAATATTTTACAAACCCTAGAATCCAAACACAAAGCCATTTTCGTCCATTCAAAAACAATTTTTCTAATCCTTTAGAATTAATTTTAAATAATTAATGTTCAAACCTTAAAATTTTGGGTTTAATAATTATGTAACATATTTGAGGATAGAGAACTTGAGATATAAAACACTGTTTAATACTGAATAAATCATCTAAATGGTTGACAGAAATTGAAAAAAATAGTAATATAATCGAGATGTAAAGCGTATGTTATAGTTTAAATTTTATTTAAAAGAAAGGTGAAAAGATTATGACAAAAAGATTCGGTTTTACTTTGGCAGAAGTATTGATCACTTTGGGTATCATCGGTGTCGTTGCTGCAATGACAATTCCTACATTGATTGCAAACACTAATGGCGCAAAGTATAGATCACAATTCAAAAAGACAATTTCAACATTGAACCAAGCAGGTTTGATGGGACAAGCACAGTATGACTTTGACTATGCAGGAGCAACCACAGCATGTGCTGAAGACGCTAAATCAGAAACTCCTGAAAGTAATTTAACTTTCTGCGGATTGTTAAATGGGACATTAACAGGTCAAACATATCTTAAAGATGTTTCAACTTTAACACGTAGCAATAATGGTGCTGCAACTCCTTATGTGCCAACATTCACATCAGCTATGCCAGCTATGGCAGCCTCGACTTATATGGGTTATCAATTAGCTGATGGGTCAATTGTGGCTTTCAAAGCAGCTGCTGCTGGATGTGAGTTACCTTTAGGATCTCAGTTAAATGGCGCAGATCAGTTAGCTGATGGTAAACCTTTAAATGGCTGTCTTGGTTTTATTGATGTAAACGGTGTAACCCTTCCAAACAAAGAAGTTACATGTTCTGACGGAACTGCAACAGGTTTAACACCAGAAACACCTTGTGTTGTTAAAAACGACGCAGCACACATGACAGACGTATTCCCGATTGTATTCCACGATTCAACTGTTGAACCGGCATCTAACGCAGGTAAATATGTATTAACATCTTCTAAATAATGTTGATATGATATCATAACTCTATTAGCGACCTCCAAAGTGGAACTTTGGAGGTCGCTTTAATACTCATTTTTCCTCTCCTACATCAGGTGCGAGGGTATTTATTGTGATAACATACGGCACTAGACTACCTTGTCGCAAAAGCAAAACATAAATGTAACAGTTTCGTTACAATTCATTCAATATTCTAAAGTTTCAACCCACACTTGCCGATATTTACCATGTGGTTACGAAAAAACGAAAGAGGTCCTAAAATGGAATTGAATTTTGAAGAAACAAAATTAGTCGAACACAAAGATAATATCTTTAATGACACTAATTCTTATCTGATTCTTTCAAAAAGCGACTCAGTCAAAGATGTCGACATGCAAAAAGTTGTACAAATTATTGATGAATCAGGAATGGAAGTTAATTGTACGTACAATAAATTCGTAGAAATTTTTGATCAGGAGGGCTTGTCAGGCTTTATAATTTAGAAAAAGAAAATTGAATAGTATGAAAAAGTAAAGAGATACCTTTGGTATCTCTTTTTTGATAGGTATTATATTATTGTGTCATGTTTTTATTTTGCATAACGGCTGATTATATCTTCAGCTTTTAGATTTTCTTTTACGTCCCCGCCAATAAGTCTTCTAAATTTTCTGCCTAATTCTCCAAGTTCCAATATCCCTTTAAAACTTGCTTCTGCCGGAGTTTTCGAATCCGCAGTTAAGTTCTGAACCGTCTTTTTACCCATTGTAAAATTTGAATATATCTCACCGTCCGGAGTTTTGCCGTGTATAATTAAAATGTCACCGTCATTTGCGTGCAAAAGTTTATTTAACGCACTATCCAAAGCCTGTAACTGTCCTGTTTCTTTCGCGTAATTTACGACTTCCGTTAACCCTTTTTTGTTAAATCTTGCACCGAATGCAGGTGTTTGCATATTGTTTAGTTCTCTGATTTCCATTTATTAATTCTCCTTTTTCATTCTAAATCCCCTGAAAAATTTTTTTGCTATTTTGTATAAAAAATTTTATGATACCATTATTCTATGAAAGAATTTAAACATTATACCGTTATGAAAAATGAGGCAGTTGACGCACTTGAATGTACTGGCGGCAAGGTTTATATAGACTGCACTCTTGGCGGCGGAGGACACAGCGAACTTATACTGAAAAGAATTTCTCCAGATGGAAAATTGATTGCCTTTGATGTCGATCAAGATGCAATTGACGCAGCATCCGAACGCTTAAAGGATTACAAAAACCTCACTATTGTAAAAAGTTCTTACACAAATATTAAAACCGTATTACAAAATCTTGGGATAGAAAAAATTACCGGCGGAGTTTTGTTTGATTTGGGCGCATCTTATCATCAATTAACCGCTCAAGAAAGAGGCTTTTCTTTTTCAAAAGAAGCACCTTTAGATATGCGCTTTAACAAAGAGTCAGATTTTAGTGCGTATGACGTCGTAAACACTTACAAAGAAGATGATTTGGTAAAGATTTTTTCTGAATACGGCGAAGAAAGATTTTCTAAACGAATTGCAAAAGCAATTGTTAATGCAAGAATGTCTAAATCTATAAATACGACAACAGAATTAGCCGATTTGATTGTCGGAGCAACACCAAAAGTAAAATCATCCATTCACCCAGCTACACGTGTATTTCAGGCTATCAGAATTGAAGTTAATCAAGAGTTACAAAATGTTAAAAACACATTAAATGATGTATTGGATTTATTAGACTTTGGTGCTATAATTAGTGTGATAAGTTTTCACTCTTTAGAGGACAGAGTGGTAAAACAGATTTTCAAATATCATTCAACTCGCTGTCATTGCGATAAAACCCAGATGATATGCAAGTGTCCTCCTCCGATACTGGAACTTGTAAATAAAAAACCGATAATGGCATCAGTTGAAGAAGTTAAAGAAAATCCTCCTTCAAGAAGTGCAAAATTAAGAATTGCGCGTTGTATAAGAAGGTAAAATGAGTTATAGTAGATAAGTTTTTGGCAGGTAGTTTAAAGAATGAGTTTATATTCATCAAGAGTGAGATACAAAGAACAGGAGTTTTTAAATTCGAACAACGGTTATGTTCAAAATCCGATAAAAGAGGAACACTCATCCGTTATTGAAGGCGATTTTTACCAGCAAAGTCCTATGACCGTCAAAGAAATGGTTATCAGAAAGATGAATAAATCTCTGTGCGGTTGCTTGTTGGTAACAATTCTTGTTACATTTGTAAGCTATTATATTTCAATGAATTATGAAGCTGATTTAAATAATTTGGATAACGAAATCGTCAGATTGAATGCTGAAAACCAAGATTTGCAAGCTGAACTCGACAGATTGAAATCGTTTAATAACGTCGATAATAAAATTGAAAAATATAACTTACTCCAAAAAGCAGAAAAAGTTATTGAAGTTACAGCACTAAACTCGACTCAAAAACAAACTGTCACACCTATTAAAACAGCTACAGAGAATTTTAATTGGGCAATTGGTTACTAAATTAATATATCATTTTGTGTTTTTTTTTAGAGTTTTAAAATATTTTTTTTTAAAAGTTTACAGTGATGTAAACTTTTTTAACGTACTTTATTTTAATTAATCCCATACTTTAGTATGAATTTTAATAATAATTATTAAAGTTTATTTCAT
>CAMGGL010000029.1 GCA_946055575.1 uncultured Candidatus Melainabacteria bacterium | reverse complement strand
GAGAGATATTAAGAGAGTATTAAAACCGTTTAAATAAAGAGAGACAAATTAATTCCTATTCCTAATTCCTAGAAAAAATTTACCCCGCTGAAGCGGGGTTTTCTTTATTGTACTAAACTATGTATGTTAAATCTGTTTATTTTAAAGCGAAAGTCATATCAGCTTCGACGCAAACTTTACCGTCAACTTTTGCAATACCGTGAGCTTTGCATACAGGACCTTTAACTTTAGTAAGTTCAATTTCCATATCAAGTCTGTCGCCAGGTCTTACGATATTTTTAAATCTTACGCCTTCTACTCCTGCGTATAATGCTAATTTTCCTGTAAATTCAGGCATTGTCATTAAAACAGGAGCTGAGCATTGAGCCATTGCTTCCAATTGTAATACTCCCGGCATGATAGGGTTACCCGGGAAATGACCTTGGAAAAATCCTTCATTCATTGTCAAATTTTTATAGCCTTTAGCGTATTTGCCCGGAACGCACTCTGTAATTCTGTCTACCAATAAAAATGGAAATCTGTGAGGAATCATTTCCATAATTTGCATTGTGTCAAAGCTCAATACTTCTTTAGTTTCTTCTGTCATAATTTTCTCCTTATATTTCAATTAATTTATCTTTTAGCATTTTTGCTACTTTTACATGGACTGCGTGTCCTGCTTCTTTGGCTAAAATTTGGCAGCGCATATTTAACGGATTAACTCCTGTAAGGTAAAAATCTCCGATTAAATCCAGCAACTTATGTTTAATCTGTTCGTTTTCGGATCTTAGTTCTGTTGTATACCCGCCATCATCGGTAAAGCCTACTGTGTTGTCTTGGGTAACACCTTGCGCAAATCCGAGCATTTGATATTTCTTCAAATCTCTATAAAAACCGAAAGTTCTGGCTTCTATTATTTCGTATTTGTTTCTCGGATTGTAGTTTATAAAACGTCTTGTAACGTCAGGATGATCATAGTTTACCGCATAAGACATGAACAAATCATCACTTGGTAACACGACAAGGCTTGTTTTTCCGTTCAGGTAATATACAGGTTCGGATACCGTGTAGAATTTTTCTTTTGCAAAAAACGGTTTATCTATTCCTGCATTTTTAAATGCTTTTACCCATTCGGCGGAGCTGCCGTCCAAAATCGGCACTTCTTCTTCCGTCATACAAATATCGACAGAATCAATGTGACAAAATGCGAGTGCTGCTGACAGATGTTCGGTTAACATTGCGCGGGCTTTTTTAGTTCCCATAACAACGCAATGATCTGTTGAAACAACATGATCAACATCTGCGGTAAAAGAATCCTTATCTTTTACAAAGTAACGTATTTGTCCCGAATTTGAAGGAAACAATGTCACTTCACAAGGCTTATTTTTCATTAAACCGTTACCGGTTATTTTAACTTCTTTTTTTAGTGTTACCATTTTATGCCTCGTGCTGAGCTTCCTCAAATGATTTTAACATTGGCTCAAATTTTCTGAATTTTGCAAATATATCTTGTGCATCTTTCATTGTTTTTAACTGTTTGATAAAATCTTTTCTTGGAACAGCAGGAATGCCTACAATAATTGATTTTGCAGGGAAAGATTTTGTAACGCCGGCTTTTGCAGTAATTATTGTATCCGAACCGATTTCAATATGGTCTGCAAGACCTGCTTGACCTGCAATAACAACTCTGTCACCGATTACGCAACTGCCTGCGATACCAACTTGTGATACGATTAAACAACCTTTACCAACTCTGCAATTGTGTCCAATCATTACAAGGTCATCAATTTTTGTATTGTCGCCAATTACGGTGTTTTCGATAGTACCGCGATCAATTGCCGTATTGGCGCCTATTTCGACGTTGTTCCCGATGATAACAGAACCGATTGAAGGAATTTTAAATATAACCTGTTCAACATCACCTTCTTTAATTTCACCGTCTTGTCTAGCATTTTCAATGTTATTTGGATTTTCTGTTACAAAACTGAAACCGTCAGCGCCTAGAGAGACCCCGTGTTGTAAAATTACATCGCGTCCGATTTGTACTCTGTCACCGATATTTACTCCCGGATGGAAGAAACAGTTGTTACCGATTTTTACACCACTTCCAATGTATGAATTTGCAAGGATTTTTGAATTATCGCCGATTTCTGTGTTAGCTCCAATTACAACATTTGGTCCTATGCATACATTTTGACCTAGTTTCGCTGTAGGGTCAACAACTGCTGTAGGGTGAATATCTTTATTAACCATTGGCGGAACGTAGAAAAGATTTAGTAATTTCATCATTGCAAGTCTTGGTCTTTCAACTTCTATCGTTGTTAAACCATCAATTTGTACCCCCAACGGTACCAATGCTGCTTTAGCTTTTGATTTTGCTAAATTTGCAATTTCTTCCTCTCCTAAAGCCAATGCTAATGTGTTTTCATCACTTAACAGAGGCGGAGCAATATGTGTAATTTCAGGACTTTGAACCTTCGTCAACATCCCGCCTACAATTTGTGTAATCTCATCTACTGTAAATGATTTCATCATCGTTCTCCTTATTAATTATTTCTCATTTTGTTTATTGTGTTAGTTGTTGATTTACCCTCAACAAAGTTTATAAATTCAACGCGAATATTGTTTTTACGCATTATATCAGCTTCGGGTAATGTTTCCATTGTGTAATCCGCACCTTTAGTGTAAACATCAGGTTTAATTTCATCTAACAAATCTCTCGGACTGTCTTCATCAAACATAACAACATAGTCTACGCAAGACAATGCGCATAATATTTCTGCTCTGTCTTGTTCGTTGTTTATGGGTCTTGTAGGACCTTTAATTGATTTTACTGATTTGTCGGAATTTAATAACACGATAGAATAGTCTGCAAAGGTTTTTGTTTTTTGCAGATATCTTACGTGACCGACATGCAAAATGTCAAAGCACCCGTTCGTTGCCACAACGGTTTTCCCGCTTTTGTGGAGCTTATCAATAAAATTTGCTACATTTTCACGTCTTAAAAGCTGACCCATAATATCCCTTCTATCTTTTTGATTATAACTCAAAAGTACAAAAATTATCTCCATTATTACAAAAAAGTAATATAAGATTATATTACTTTTCGTAATCAGAATTTAAAATTTTGTTTTACGGTTTAAACGTTATTATATTTTTCGAATTTCTAAACATTGGATTCCAAGGCGCAAATTCTGAAAATTTTGGATTATCCAGTTGAGTTTTCATAGATCTAATATACTCATCCGCACTTAGCGGGGCAAGGCTTGTTTTTACATAGCTTACCGAAAACTGTGCATTTGCCTTTATACTGTTTAGCATTTCGGTTCGTCTTGTTTCTTTTTTGATTTCTCTGTTTATTTTATGTTTCGTAGCCCACCATTCGGGATTTTTAAAATTTTTTCCATCGATACTTAGTGAGCCAATCATGCTGGATAATTTCGGCATTTATTACTCCTTTTGATTTCGTTTTGCTATTTGTTTTTTAGTATAAATCCATTTCTATTAAGCTTTTGCAAATTCTAACAGTATTAAGTGCTGCACCTATTCTTAAATTATCGGCAACGCACCATAAAGATATACCGTTATTAAATGCTAAATTTTTTCTTATTCTGCCAACAAAAACTGGATCAACAAAAGCTGCATCTCGAGTTGTCGGATATTCATAATTTTCAGGGTTATCAATCACTTTAATTCCGAACGAGTTTGATAGAATTTCTCTAACTTCTTCCGGCGAAACTTCTTTTTCAAACTCAATATCTACGGCTTCCGAATGACCGCGATAAACCGGAACTCTGGCTGCCGTACAGGATATAGGTAGATTTTCAGGTAAATGAAGAATTTTTTTAGTTTCGTTTACGACTTTCATTTCTTCTTTTGTGTATCCGTTTTCACAGAATACATCAATCTGAGGAATTATGTTAAATGAAATTGGCTTTTTAAAACATTTGTTTTCAAATTTTTCACCGTTCAAGTTTGCTTTTGTATCATCAGTCAGCTCATTTATTGCGGCTAAACCTGCGCCGGACACTGATTGATATGTGGAAACAATAAGTTTTTTAATTCCGAATTTATCGTGTAACGGCTTCAAAACTAACATTAGTTGCGAGGTCGAACAGTTTGGATTTGCAACGATGCCCTTGTGATTGCGTAAATCATCATCATTAACTCCTGCAATAACAAGAGGAACATCTTTATCCATTCTGAAAGCAGAAGAATTATCAACAATAACACCGCCTCGTTTTACGATTTCCGGTGCAAATTTTTGGGAAGTTGAGCCGCCTGCTGATGCTAATACAATATCAACATTATTGAAACTGTCAGGTACAGCTTCTTCAACAATATATTTCTTTCCCTGAAATTCCAGTTCTGACCCTGCGCTTTTTGCACTTGATAAAAACTTTATTGTGTTAAATTTTATATGTAATTCATCAACAATCTGTGTGATTTCTCTGCCTACAACTCCTGTAGCTCCTAAAATTGCAATATTTGGCTTTCTTTCTGACATAGTTTTATATCCCTTTCATAAATTCCTTTATCAATATTACCTCAAATATAATTTGTTGCAAATAGTTGACTTATCTAAAAATAACATTAACAAAATAATATGATATGGAGTGAGCTATTTAATTTCAAAAAAAAATGTACCCACGATAAAGTTCCTTTAGATACGGATATAGGGTATTGTCCGGATTGTGGGGAGCTTATTGAAAATCATTGGTATATAACACGATGTGCCTGTTGTGGAGTAAAACAACGTACGACAATAAAAAACGGTGAAATAGTTCCTGATGTTGAATTTTGTCATAATTGTGGCAGTAGAGGTTATACGGTTGAGGAAATTGATAAAATTGACTGTATAAATATAAATTATGCAATAGTCAGAAAAGAAATTGTTAAAAATGAAATCCAAGAATACACACAAAGTTGGCAGGATGCTATGCAAATAACAGGTTACATACCGAAACAGCCGCAACAATTCCGATTAAGTCAGCGAGCAATCCGATAATCAGAGCATATCGGATTTTTGTAATCCCTACGGCTCCAAAATAAACAGCCAATACATAAAAGGTCGTTTCGCTACTGCCAAGCATTATTGCTGCAAGTTTTGTAGAATATGCCTCCGGACCTGCCGTATTTGCAATATCTGAAAATATTCCCAATGCTCCCGAACCGGATAAAGAACGAACAAGCATCAATGGTAATGTATCTGAAGGTATGTTAAATTTTAATAGTATCGGCGAAAGTATATTTGCAATCAAATCAATTGCTCCGCTTGCCCTAAACATTGAAATTCCGACAATTATTGCAACTAAATACGGAATAATTTTTACCGCAACTTTAAAACCGTCTTTTGCACCAATCGTAAATTCTTCGTATATTGGAACTTTTTTTACAATTCCGCAGGTCAAAATGGTGATTAGTATAACGGGTAAAGCCCAAAGCGAAATTAAATTGAGAAGGTTATTCATTTCCTACCTCCTCATCTCCCGAAATCCTAATGTTCGACTTTCTCTCGCATTGACTTTCTATCCTCACACATTGAGAGTTTGAAAGGTATTGAAAAATCTTAGCCATAATTATTGCAGAGAAAAATGCAATTGAGGTGACGATAAGTGTTGGCGCAATTATTTCTGTCGGGTTTTTGTAACCAATACCTGCAAGAATAGCTAAAACCGTTGTCGGTATAAGTTGAAAACCTGCAGTATTCATCGCTAAAAACATACACATAGAGTTACTTGCAGTATCTTTTTTTGTATTTGAGGTTTGAAACTCTTCCATCGCGCGTATCCCAAATGGTGTCGCCGCATTTGCCAAACCTAAAGCGTTTGCTGTAAAATTCATCGCAACATCCCCAATTGCGGGTGATTTTGGAGGGAGTTCGTCAAATAACCACTTGGTAATTGGTTCTAAGAGTTTTGATATAAACTTTAAAACTCCTGATTTTTCGGCAATTCTCATGATTCCAAGCCAAAATGCCATAATTCCGATTAGTGAAAACGCAACTTTTACTGATAATTCTGCACCTGACATTATGGAATTTACAACATCATTTAACTTGCCTGTAAAGGCTCCGATTATGATTGATGAAACTACCAAAAAATAGAAAATATAATTCATAACTCAATTAAAGCATTAAATTTTGAATGGGTCAATTATG
This sequence comes from uncultured Candidatus Melainabacteria bacterium, assembly GCA_946055575.1. Lineage (GTDB taxonomy): Bacteria > Cyanobacteriota > Vampirovibrionia > Gastranaerophilales > Gastranaerophilaceae > Zag111. The sequence goes on along the minus strand of CAMGGL010000029.1, from coordinate 9,515 downwards.
AAAGATAATCAAGCATTCTTTCTTGTACAAGTTTGGAGATTTCTTTTGCTCCGTTTCGGACAACTTGCGGAGAATGAGCCTCTATGATTTCTTTATTATAATCTTCCCCAAATTCAGCTTTTAAGTTTTCTCCGTATATCATAGATGTTGCGGCAATTGAATCTAAGTAATCTCTATTTACGATAAAATCTTTATTTTCAGTTTTTGAAACTCTGGTTACAAGCTTTGCCAAAAAGCTTATCAAACCAAGATTTTTATCTTCAATTGGTATTGGCTCATCACATTCATTCAAATAAAAATATGTTTGAGGTCTTTCATATATGTCTGTCGGATATTCTTTTGTAACCGCAAACGAAACTATTGCAGAATCGTTTGAGTTTAACGGGTTACCCTCAATTTTAGACCGTTTTAAAACATTTCTAAATTCGGTTAAATCTTTACCGTTATAGTCGTCTGTCAGATATACCGTCAGATAGTGTTCATCAATATCTGCATCATAGTCTTCTTTTTCGATATTATAATCGTCCGGATCCAGATATCTCACATTTTCGTTTTCAGGGTCGTATGCTTCTCTTAATTTGCGGTGTAGATAGCCGACATTTTTTATTCCTGTAAAATTTATATTCATAATTAAATTATTTCCTTCTTTCATATGTTTTAAAACCGAATATAAAATTTTTTGCTATAAAAAAGGCAGAATTTTAAAATTCTGCCTTTTTGTAAAGTCTATGAGTTTCTCTGTTATGCTTCATCTAACGCTGCAACGCCCGGTAAAACTTTACCTTCAATAAATTCTAAAGAAGCGCCGCCACCTGTTGAAACGTGAGTGAAATCTTCAGCTTTGCAGAACTTTTTAGCTGCAGAAACAGAATCTCCGCCACCGATAACAGATACTGCTCCATTTTTGGTTGCTTCAACGATAGCTGCCAATACAGCTTTTGTACCTTCAGCAAATGCAGGGTTTTCAAAAGCTCCTACAGGTCCGTTCATCAAAATTGTTTTTGATGATTTTAAAACTTCCGCGAAAGCTTTTCTTGAATCCATGCCGGCATCAACACCTTCAAAACCGTCAGGAATTTCGTTAATTTTTACAAATTTGTTAGTTCCGTTTCCTGAAAAATCATCAGTCACCAAAACATCTGTAGCCATAACTAATTTAACACCCTTAGCTGAAGCCTTTGCTTCGATAGCTTTTGCTACTTCTAATTGGTCGTCTTCGCATATTGAATTTCCAATTTTTCCGCCGTTAGCTTTTACAAAAGTGTAAGCCATGCCACCGCCGATAATAAGATTATCAACTTTGTCGATTAAGTTTTCTAAAACTCCGATTTTAGAAGATACTTTAGCTCCGCCGACAACAGCAGTAAACGGACGAGTAGGATTATCCAACGCTTGAGATAAACATCTCAATTCTTTTTCCATTAAAAGCCCTGAAACTGCAGGTTTTACAAGTTTTGCCACTTTTGCAGTTGAAGTATGATTTCTGTGAGCTGCGCCAAATGCGTCGTTTACATAAAAGTCGCCTAATTTTGCCAGTTCTTGAGCAAATGTCATGTCATCATCTTTTGCCTCTTCAGCTTTATAAAATCTGATATTTTCCAAAAGCGCAACTTGACCGTCTTGTAAGTCAGCTAATTCTTTTTCAGCACCTTGTCCTACTGGAGTTGAAACAAATTTAACATCTTCGCCTAAAACTTTTGATAAATATTTTGCAACCGGTTCAAGTGAAAATTCTAAATTCCATTCACCTTTTGGTCTGCCTAAGTGTGCCATTAAAATTATTTTTGCACCTTTATCTTTTAGGTATTTTACGGTAGGTAAAATAGCTTGAATTCTTGTGTCATCAGTAACATTTTTGTCTGCATCAAGCGGAACATTTACATCAACTCTGATTAATGCTCTTTTCCCTTTAATTTCATTAAGGTCTTTGATTGATTTTTTCATAAGTTTCTCCTTCTTAAACTACAACCTCAAATCTATTTTACAAAAAACAAAATTTATTGTAAAAATAATCTGAAAAATGTTAAATTTTTTGTAAAATTTAACATTGTATTAAGAAACTAAGTTTATTTCTTTGGTTGACATCGTGCACGGTAGGTTATATCATAGAGTTATCGACACAGGAGAGAATCTAAATGAATGAGTCTGAAAAAATAATTTGTCCGTATTGCAATGCTGAATTAAATTCTGATGTAAAGAAGTGCAAGTTTTGCGGAGAATGGATTGTATCAGATACCGACGAATTACCAAAAGATATAAGGCATTTCAATTGGGGAGCATTTCTCTTGAACTGGATATGGGGACTTATGCACAGAAAATACATAACTTTATTGTATTTCCCTGCTTGTATAATTCCGATAATTGGTCCTGTTGCAATTTCAATATGGTTTGGTCTAATGGGTAATCGCTGGGCTTGGAAATCGAGAAACTGGGCTAGTGTCGAAGAATTTAATCGAGTACAAAAAGATTATATATTTGTTTGGTTGATTTTGTTTTTGCTCGGTATAATTATTTCAGTAAAAGTTATTCTGTTATTGCTTTTAATAACAAATATTAACATATAGGCCGATATAGCTCAGATGGTAGAGCAACTGATTCGTAATCAGTAGGTCAGGGGTTCAAGTCCCCTTATCGGCTTTGTTCGTATTCTAAATAATTATTATAAGTTTCTCTTATCCCTTCTTCAAGTGTGTGTACGGGGTTATATCCAAATTTTTTCTGATATGTAAGTTCAAGCAGTTTTCTTTTAACACCTTGCAGTTTGTTTAAATCGTGGGTAAATTCTCCTTGATACCCTATGATTTTTGCAATTATTTCGTAATATTCGTTGACTGAGTATTCCTTACCTGTTCCGATATTCATTATTATAGGAATTTTGTCAAAATCTCGTAAAATATCGTTCATTATTATTCCTAAATCCGTTGCAAACATAATTTCTCGTTTGGACGTTCCGTCACCCCATATCTCGATATTTGGTAAGTTGTTTTCTTTTGCAAAATGAACTTTTTTTATAATTGCAGGGATTAAGTGTGAAATATTTTCGTCGTATTTGTCATATTTCCCGTATAGATTACATAAAATTATTGTTTTGTAGTTTAAATTCTTGTTTTGTGTTGTAATAAATTCACACATTTTTGCTATTGCGGATTTTGCAATTGCATACCCTTCATTTGTTTTTTCGAGTTTTCCTGATAGTAAATAATCTTCTTTGAGTGGCATAGGTGCGTCGCATGGATATGAACAGGAAGAACTCAAATTGAGAAAGTTTTTTACGCCTGTTTCGTATGATGATTTTACAAGATTTATACCTATTAGTATATTTTCGGTAAAAAATCCGTAGGGATCGTTGTTGTTTGCAGAAATTCCGCCTACTTTTCCTGCGGCATTTATGATGTAATCTGGGTTTATGTTGTTAATGTATTTTTTTGTTTTTTTATAATCAAGCAAATCCAAATCGGCTCTTTTTGTTGTGAAAATTTCATAGCGATTCCTATCAAGGTTTTCTATGATATTTCTTCCGACCATGCCGGTTGAACCGGCTATATATATTTTTGCTTTTTTCATTAAATCTCCGTTTCTTATTGATATTTTATAAACAGGTTTCTGTTAGCAATTTTTCTTGTTTTGCCAATCGCAAGTCATATTCAATCATTTCTTTTATTAGTGATTTTAAATCAGATTTTGGTTCCCAATTTAGTATTTTTTTTGCTTTTGAGTAATCTCCGAGTAAGAAATCCACTTCAAGTGGTCTGAAAAATTGAGGAGATACCTCTACTAAGATTTTTCCGGTTGATGTGTCAATTCCTTTTTCTTCAAGTCCTTCACCTTGAAATTCAATAGAAATCCCAACTTCTTCGAAAGCCATTTTACAAAAATCACGGACAGAAGCTGTTTGTCCTGTCGCCAAAATAAAATCATCAGGCGTTTTATTTTGCATAATTCTAAACATTCCTTCTACGTAGTCTTTTGCATGTCCCCAATCTCTTTGTGCGCTTAAGTTTCCAAGATAGAGTTTATCTTGAAGACCTAGTTTTATTCTGGTTGCAGCTTTGGTAATTTTTCGGGTAACAAAAGTCTCGCCGCGTCTCGGGGATTCATGATTAAATAATATTCCGTTACTTGCAAATATCCCAAAAGATTCTCGATAATTTACGCAAATCCAATACGCAAAGAGTTTTGAAACGGCGTAAGGTGATCTCGGATAAAATGGAGTTTTTTCATTTTGTTTTTTTTCTACAGCCAGTCCGTATAATTCTGATGTCGAGGCTTGATAGTATTTTGTTTTTTTCTCTAGGTTATTCACCCTAATTGCTTCAAGTAGTCTTAACGCTCCCAAACCGTCTGTATTCGCAGTATACTCAGGACAATCCCAAGATACTTTAACATGTGATTGCGCTGCTAAATTGTAAATCTCGTCAGGTTGGATTTCTTGTACTAATTTTATAATGCTGCAAGAATCCGTTATATCTCCATAGTGGAGATGAAAATTTTGGTCTTTTATTAGATGATTTATTCGTGACGTGTTGCAGGTGCTGGTTTGTCTTATCAATCCGTGAATTTGGTAATCTTTGCTTAACAGTAATTCCGCCAAATAACTTCCGTCCTGCCCTGTAATTCCTGTTATAAGCGCCTTTTTCATTATGAATTTCTCCTTAAATCTTAATCCAATCTTCACAAATAATATCGTCCATGTGAATTTCTTCCGTACAACACCATTGTTTTGGTGAAATGACGATTTTATCCGTGTTTTTGTTTAACCATGCACCCCACCATGAAAATGTACTGTTTGCTATAATATTGTGCTTGCAGTTTTTCATTAATTCAAGATCAAAACAGCAATTACTTTCTGAATTTATATCAACAAATGTATGTGGGTATGTTATTTTTAGGTTGTTTTTTGCCCAATCTATATCATCCGAAAATATATAAAAATGAGGGTTCTCAATTGTTTGTGAAATGAAATTTATTGCTTCATCGTAGTATTCAAGTGAACATATATGATAAATATGTTGAAGTTTGAGATAATCTCCTCGCCTTATGTGTATTGATACGGAGTTTGTATCCTTTATCAGTGAAAGTATTTCCGAGTTTTTAGTATCTAGGGGTGTTTTTAACTCGAAATCTTTTAAAATTTCACTTCTGTACTCTTTAAAATATTTTTCGGTTTGAAAATACCCTATAAAATATTTATTGCCGTTTCTTTCTTTTTGTAAAAATTCAAGATATTTACCGGCACAATTTGGCGTTTCAAATACTCTGTTTAGTATTGGTATGTGAAATCCGTATTGTCTTATTATGTTTATATCTGCAATGCCAAGTTGAATATTATAGTTATTAAGTAAAAATTTTCTGACAGCGACTGCCGGATTGCTGAATTTATCAATATAAAAATAAGAGATATCTAACATAGCTTTGAAGTTATATTTGAGCGATAATGCACGCATAAAGGCATATTGAAACATTTGGTTTCCCAGCCCGCCTTGTATTTGAACTATACTTAAATCAAACATTCTATTCGTTTTAATCCTATTTGTTTTGATATTTTATTAGTAATCTCAAGCTATATTATTACAGAATTATAGCAAAAAGAAAACATTATTAAGAATACGATTTTGAAGTCTGTATGTACTCTATTTCGTTTTTTGTAAGGTTGAAGTATTTAAATATATTTTCCTCTGTCAAATTATTATCATTTAATATTGGGAACGGAAGTTCCATAAGGCTGCTTTTTAATACTTTTAAGCCGCTGAACTTTTTTGAATAGATGTATTGAAACAGTTGTGAATTTAAGACAGTCATAACTGTTTTGATGTTGTACCCTGAAAGTTTTGGTATTAGAATATTAGCGCTATTGAGAAATAGTCTTTGTTGGTTGTCGTAAGCAAATGTTAGTTTCTTTGATATAAATTTGTATACGAGTTTTTCTTTGGCTCTGTAAATCTCATCCGGTGCGCATTGTTGAAAACTTCTCCTGTCATAATTTATATAAGAATAAGATTCTGTTATTTCGTTCTTTTTAATGTTTTTTCCCGTATATATTTTTTCTCCGATATTGTTTTTAGATATAAACTTTTCGTTATTGCCCGTAACTATACCAAGTCCCCAAGTACTGTTTAAATCAAGTTTTATGTGAGGTGTAGAATATATTTTCTCTAAAATTTCAGCATCAATGTTATCCATTATTGAAAAAATATTGTTCGTATTTGATTTGTAATATTTTTGTGCAAGATTAAAGGTCTTGTCTTTGGTTTGTATAATGATATTATCTTTTTTTATTTTACTCAAATGAATAGATATTACATCAGAAAGTACGGCAGAAAAAATATGTCCAAGTACTTCTATCTTATCTATTTGAAAATTATCCAAAATAAATTTTCTAATATCTTTGTGTGTTTTTACGTTTAAAATAGCTTCAGGTAGAATAAAAAACATGCTTCCGTTATCTTTTATGTATTGAGAGGCTTTAACTATGAAAAAGGAAAAGCTTTCCCCTGATTGAATTTCTTTAATCTTCGCTGTTTTAGTAATTGCGCCCCAAGGCGGATTGGTTGCAATGATGTCAAACTTAGGTAATACGGGGCTGCCTGAGAGAAAATCCGTACAAATTATATTAGGGGAAAATATTTTATCTCTATATTTCAGTATCAGATTGATTTTGGTAATAAAGCAGGCATTTTTATCAATATCACAACCATAGATGTTCTCCGGATTGTCTATTATATCTGCGGCTGCAAGTAAAAAACTTCCGCCTCCGCAACAAGGATCGAAAAATTTGTCATTAGGACTTATTTTTGAAATCATACTGTTAAGAATTTTTTGCGGGGTATAATATGAACCCGATTTGTTTTTTGAACCTTCAGATAAATACATTTGGTAAGTTATCCCCAATAAATCCCTTTCATTGTAAGGTAATTCGGCTTCGATGATTTCTGTTATTATTTTTTTGTTGAACTGATTTAGTATCTCAATTAAGTATCTGTTTTTTGAGAGAATTTCGTTGTTTTTAAAAGAAATTAAATTGTTTTTTGCTAAAAGGTTAATTGCCATCGAGTATAAAATTTCTTCAATTTTGCCAAGATGAAGTAAACCTTGCAATATTTCTTCGGTATTGCGTTGTTCTATATATTCAAACGGTGTTATATTTTTTGAAGATAATTTCTTATTTGCTCGGGATGCCAATTTCTTATCAATATCTTCTTTTTGCAGATTTAGCCGTTTCCAGTTTCTTTCAGTTGCTTTCGATATAAGTTTTTGCATAAATTTATTTTAACATATCATTTAATAAAAAGATATTTTGTTATATTATGTTGGTGTGTATATAGTAAGGAGAAGAATATGAAAAGAGTTTTACTATCACTTTTTGCAGCTATTGTTATTGCGGTCCCTTCTTTTGCCGCAACCTATGATGCTGCAGCTAAAGTTCAAACGGTTGGTCCTAATCTGTTAACCAAAAACGGTATCCCGTCAACAAATGTAAAGTTTACGGTAGTTTCCGGAGCAGTAGACAATTCCAGTTATTCAACTAATAGAGTTGTAAATGTTTCGTCAGCAGATTTGGCTTATGCGGGAAATGACAATGAAGTAGCGGCTGTTGTCGCAAATGAACTTGGTCATATAATAAGTGGTCATGCTTCAAGAGGCAAAGTTGTTGATTTGTTACAAGCAGTTACAGAAACTAATATTACAACTAATGAAACCGCTACAACTTTGGCTACCAGTTATAAATCAGCTAAAGAAGAAAAGGAAGCAGATGTTATTGCTGCGAATTTAATGGTAACGGCAGGTTACAATCCGTTGGCGATAATTGTTGTATTAACAAAACAAACCGGTGCATACTGGGAAACAATTCAAGGAAAACCTGCAAATGCAGATAGGGCAATGAGCATTTACAATTATATTTCTTATGCCTACCCTGAAAAGGTAAAGGCAGGTTATGGTTGTAATGAGTATAAGAATTTCTTAACTTATGCAAATACTGTTGTTGCTGATCGAAAAGCAAATAAAAAATTGGAAACAAAAAATACCAAAGAACAAACAAAAGCTAAGAAAACTAGTACTTCGCAAATTGCAAAATTTAAAACTCGCGGAGGTATAAGCGGTTGGGATGCTGCTTATGGCTTGTTGAATACTGCAAATTAGTATTAAAATCTATTGTAAAACGGTTTGTCTGAGATTTTTAGACAGACCGTTTTTTATTGTACAAATCTGAAAATCTTGTTATAATTAACTCATAGGAGCTGAGTTTGAAAAATAACAATATTATAAAATTTTATAAATCAATTAAGAAAAAAACTTTGTCGGCAAAAAATTCAAAACGAGCCTTTGCGCTTTATAACGAGGGTTATTGTTTTTATCTTCAGGATAAGGATGAATTAGCTCTGAAAAAGTTTTGCGAAGCTGAAAATGAGGGATATCAGTCTGCAGATATGTTTGCGTATATGGCAAGGCTTTATCTTGGGTTCGATGATTATGAAAATTTGAAATCGTACGCAGAAAAATCTCTGGAACTTGATGATGAATATGGATTTGGCTATTGCATGTTAAGTACCTATTACTATTTTTCGGATAACTATTCTGAGGCATTGAAATATTCTCTTATTGCAGAAGATTATGGTTATGTATCTGATGCGGCTTTTTTTCGACAAATTTCGGCATGCTATAACAATGATGAAACAAAGAATTTCCTAAAAGCAATTGAGTACGCGACAAAAGCAATAAAGGTTTCTCCTAATAATGCTTACAATTACTATTGGAAAGGTGAAGTTTATTTTTTTAATGATGATTATGAAAACGCTTTGAAATATTTTCAAAAAGCTAAAGATGAAGGTTATTCAGATTTTTGGTTATATTTTAGATTGTCATATTGCAACGGAATGTTAGGATATCATGACAAGGCGATTGAATATGCCAATCAAGCTATATTCTTGGAAAAAGATAATGATATGGGCTATTACAGAAAAGGTTTTGCGTATTTCCAGTCCGAAAAATCAGATGATAATGCGCTCGAACAATTCCTGATAGCTGAAAAACTCGGAAATAATGCCGTAGATATGCTAATCAGGATGATATTTATTTATTCAAATAAAGGGGACTATTATTCAGCAATGAAGCGTATAAAAAAGGTTAAAAAACTGTTAAACGGTACTCCTGATTATGAATTTTACTGCGCATATATAGGTACTTTATTGATTAAAAACAGATTTAAAAAGATATCTGAAGTAGTTGATGAAGCTCTTAATTTCTATCCAAATTCTTTTTTACTGGTGTATAAGGCTACCGCGCTTTTATATTATAATAAATTTCCCGAGTTTGAAAAGGTGTTAAGAAAGTTCCAAAAATCATTCCCGGATGACCCGTTTGTAGTGTATCTTAAAGGAGTTTATTATTTTTCCCGTCCTAAAAATAAAAACTATAGAAAATCCATTGAGTTATTAAAACCGGTCGAAGATTTTGATTTCGGATTCGGGAATACTCATTTTTATTGTATTGCAATCAGCTATTTTAAATTAAAAAAA
>CAMGGL010000028.1 GCA_946055575.1 uncultured Candidatus Melainabacteria bacterium | reverse complement strand
ATTATATTTATTGTGTATTATATTCTTAATGCTTCCTGATAATGAAAATAAATTAACAAGAAGAGTAAGTAAATTTGGTCATGAAAGCAGTAACCAAATAGTTGATTCAAAAACAAAACAAGGAATTGAATTTGCTAAAATCACTATTCCTCAGAAAAATTTCAGAACCTACTCAGATGCAAACGGCAATTTTGAACTGCCTAAAATCCAAATCAAGCAACCTACAATTTTGAACGTCGAAAAAGAAGGGTACAGGCCTTTTTCGCTAACAATTAATAATAATGAAAGTCTAAATAATCCTATGAAAATTGAAATTGCAAAAAGTGAGGCGGCTGATATTTCTCTGGATTCTGAAATATTACATTTGGGTGATGACAGTTATTCGTTGAACTCAGCCAACGCTTCAGATTTTAGATTTAAATCAATCGGTCCTTATTATTCAAAGGATTTTATAATGACTGAGAATGCAAGAAAAAGTACGAATTATCTTGTTATAGGTTCTGTTGTTGGATTAGATACAAAACTTGCAAAATCTATGGGGCAAAATAAGATACGTACGGCTTTTTCTTCTCCTGCAGAAATTTATTTTAACGGTAGAATGATAGGTCAATTGCAGGTTAACGGGGATGGGCAACGGGTTAAGATTCCAAACTCTTTGATTATACCTGATAGTCGAAATCAAATTACGATAAAGACCGGACAAAACTTAATGCCTAGTGATCATATAGATTATGATGATATAGAAATTATGAATTTGTCGATATTAAGTGAATAAAAAAAGAGATAGCAATTGCGCTATCTCTTTTTTGGTATAACTATATAGCTTATCTTTTCAAGAAATCAGGAATTTCAATGTTTGTGAAATTGTTACTTGATGAAGATAATACCGGTTTCGGTTGGTTATTGAATGCACCAGAGAAGAAGTCAACAGCATTCAATTGTTTTGAACCGTCAACAGATGAAGAAGATCCAAATGTTGAAACTGGTGAATTATTTTTTAATTCAAAACCTGTTGCAATAACGGTAATTTGAATTTCACCCTGAATATTTTCATTAACAGCTGTACCAATGATTACAGTTGCATCATCAAGAACTGCATCATGAATAATTGAAGCCGCATCACTAATTTCGTGGATACCCATATCTGGTCCGCCTGTGATATTAACAATAACACCGGAAGCTCCATTGATAGAAGATTCAAGTAATTGTGAGTTGATTGCTTGTTGTGCTGCTTTAACGGCTCTGCCTTCCCCTTGAGCTCTACCTATTCCCATAAGAGCTGAACCTGATGATTGCATTACTGTTTTTACATCTGCAAAGTCTACGTTAATAATACCAGGAACCGTAATTATATCAGAAATGCCTTGAACACCTCTTAGTAATACTTCATCAACGATAATGAAAGATTCCTGAAGTGATACTTGTCTGTCAACAACTTGAAGTAATTTATCGTTTGGCACAACAATTACCGCGTCAACAGATTCTTTTAATTTTTCAAGACCTGCATTTGCTTGGTTTTGTCTTTTCTTACCTTCCCAAGTGAAAGGTTTTGTAACAACAGCAATTGTTAAAATTCCAAGTTGTTTAGCCAACTTAGCAACAACAGGAGCAGCGCCTGTTCCTGTACCGCCACCCATGCCGGCTGTGATAAATACCATATCAGCACCTTCTAAAGCTTGAGTGATTTCTTGTTGAGCTTCTTCTGCAGCTTTTTCACCTACTGACGGATCTCCGCCTGCACCAAGCCCTTGAGTTGAAGATGAACCCAACTGTATTCTATGATTTGTCTTTCCGTTTACTAAAACTTGTAAGTCAGTATTCATTAACCAAAATTCAACACCAGATAATCCTGAAGATATCATTCGGTTAACAGCATTTCCACCGCCGCCGCCGACACCTATTACCTTTATGTTTGTAGGGTTTGCACCCAATATTGAAGTTTGATCATTTGATGGTTCATCTTTTCTTGCAAAGATATCTGAAACGATATTTTCCACGTTATTTACCTCTTATAATTTATTACATTTCCTAAAACATATATACAATATAGTATTTTAAATAGAAAAAAAGTACAATGATTTTCAAAAAATTATGAACAAAATTTAATATTAGGTTACATTTTTGCAGGAGAAATTCCCCACTTTAATTTATTCCTTAATACAGAGTAAAAATCGTTTTGGTTGAGAAGTGCCAATGCCGCCATATTTTCTGATTTTTTAATTATCAAATCCTGCTGAGGTGCAAAAACTATTTGGCCGTCTGCGGAAACATTATATTTGCTTTGTTTTGAATTTAGTATTTTAATTTCGTCATTTGAAGATACAACGATTGGTCTTGCCGAAAATGTATGCGGACAAATTGGAACGATTGTTATTGCTTCGATTTGCGGAGTTAGAACAGGACCGCCTGCAGCCATTCCGTAAGCTGTTGAGCCGGTAGGAGTTGATATGATTATCCCGTCTGCTAAATACTCGCATACAAATTTACCGTTGATTTCCAGCGAAAAACGTGATGTTCTGGAACATTCCTCACCTTTTATTACGAAATCGTTTAGAGCCGTATAACCTTGAGCTGTCAACATCATGCGACCTTCAATTTTATAATTGCCGGATAAAATTTGTTCTACAGATGATTCAATGTTATCAGTTGTTGTTTGAGACAGAAACCCTAATCTGCCACGATTAATTCCAAAAATCGGAATTTTGTATTGTGCAAAATATCTTGCAGCTTTCAATATTGTTCCATCTCCGCCGATTACAAACACAAAATCAATATCTGATTTCATATTATCGATATCAAAAATTTCATAATTAACCGAATTTTTATCAAGAATTTTTTTTAGCCGGTCTTTAATTTCGGCAGAATTTTCTATAGTTTTATTGTAACAAATCCCGTAATTTTTCATATATTCAGTTTATATCAAATATAAAAAAATGTGCAATAATGAGTTTATGACAGAAAAACATTTTGTGTATATTTTACAAACAGAAAGAGGAACTCTGTATTGCGGTTATACAGATGATGTAGAAAGACGTTTTAATGCTCACAAGACAGGGCATGGCGCAAAATATACAAAAGCAAATAAACCTGTCAAGTTATTATGGCAAAAAGCTTTTGATACTAAATCAGAAGCTCTAAAAGAAGAATATCGAATAAAACATAAATTAACAAGACAGCAAAAATTTGAGCTTATTCAGTCGGATTAGTTGCTCGTAGTATCTGAATTTCCATTTTCGTCTGAGGTCTTTTGTATTGTTTCATCTTCCGGAACAAGATTTGATTTTGAACTGTCACCTGTTTGTTCATACAGTTTATTAAGTTTTTTATCAATTTTTTCTATGTTTTTTTTCTGTTTCTCTATTTTTTTCTCAGCTTTTTTCACATCTTTGTTGTATTGATCTATCAGATATTTTTTGTATGCGGCTTGAAGTTGAGCATCTTCTGTCGAACCTGTAAGTGATCGTAACTTTTTATAATCACGATATTCTTCTTTGTAATCATCTTTTAAACCTCTGACAGAAAATTTATATTCGTCTTCATATTGATTAACAAGTTGTTCATACTGTTCTTTATAAGCTTTTTTTATTACTTTTGTTTCTTTCTTTAGTGATTTTTCTTCCTGTTGCGCGGTTGTGTAATCTCCGACACCGTCTTGTATAACTTTGAAACCATTGATACTAACTGCAGGTTTTAAATTTTTATCAAATGAAACAATTCTTGATTGATTTCCTTGCCAATCAACACTCCAAGTGCCCAAGAATACAGGTTTTTCGCCTGTATAAGCATATCCTTGAACGATAATTCTGTCAGGAGATGATAAATCAAAACCGAGTGGAGTAATATCCCAGCGGACATTATCAAGGTTAATATCCATATATTCATTCCAAAAATATACAATTGCATCTCGCACTTCTGACAATTCATAACTCAATTTGTTTTTAAAATCGTATACAAAAGGCACGGTCTGCCAAATCCCGTCTTCGCTACTGCCTATTTTTTGCTTGACGAGTAATTTTGTACCGTCAGATGAGAAATCAACAGGTGTTAATGTTCTAAATGCCGCGTAATTATCAATAGCTTTATCTGTTGATAAAATCGGTTCAGGTATTTTTTGAGCTGTATTGGCTTTTAGTATGTTATTTAAGGTTGTGTCACCTTCCGTATTTAACGGAATTACAAATAAATCACTTGCAACAGATACACTATCCGAGTAGTAGTATATTGCAGGATAAACCATTATAGAATAATCTGGTGATACAATTCCTTGTGCATTAATTTGTTTTTGTGCATAAAGCCGTTTACCAAGTGATAGCTCAACGCTACCCGGAGGATCATTGTATTTTGTTATCCTATATAAAGGTTTTGGTACATATTTAAAGTCTGATGGGGTTTTAATTTTTGGAATATCAGGCTGAAAATTTGATTTATCTTTATATTCTGACAACGCCTCGTATTCTTCAACTGTCATGTATCCTGACGGATAGATATTTAAAATCTTACCTTCAAGTTTATCTTTTTCGTCATCTTTTAATACGTTATACTGGTATTTAAGTTCTCTTGAACGGTAATCATCTTTTTTTAATATGGCTGCACTTGCAGGTGTTATTTTAAAGCAACATAATGAAATAATAATGATAGATAAAAGGCGTTTGTTCATAGTGCTACATCCTAAACTAATCCGTCTTTCATTGCAGTAGCAACGGCTTTAGAACGTGTTTTAACATATAATTTTTGTAAAATGTTGTGAACATGGGTTTTTGTTGTTGCGATAGTAATAACTAATTTTTTTGAAATTTGAGGGTTTTTTAAGCCTTCAACAAGTAAAGCCAAAACTTCCATTTCTCTCTCAGTTAATCCGTATAGGTTTTTACCTTTTTGATAATTAATTCCGCCTGATTTGCTGTCAGGTTGGCTATTTTTTCTAATATTTGAAAGTACAACTCTTGCAATTGCAGGATCAAGCCAGCCAACCCCTTCACTTACTGCTTTTATTGCGGAAATTGTTTGCTCTGATGTTGCACCTTTTGTTATATAACCGTCTGCACCTGCCGCAAATGAATCAAGAATATCATCTTCGTTATCTCGTGAAGTGTTCATTAAAACTTTTATCTCAGGCATTGAGTTTTTAATTTTTCGTGTTGCTTCAATACCGTCAATTGTAGGTAGCCCTATATCCATTATAACCAAATCCGGCTTAAGCTGAAGCGCTTGTTCAACGCCTTCCAAACCGTCCGATGCTGTTCCTAAGACTTCTATGTCTTCACTATTAGAAAGTGCAAAGGATAACCCCATTCTGGTCATATCGTGATCTTCAATTATTGTAACTTTTATATTTTTGGACATCTTAAACCGCCTTATACTCTTGATTTTGCAACTACATTAGTCAATACAAATGAAAATTCGCTGCCTTTGTTAACTTTACTCTCTACCCATATTTTTCCGCCGTGAGCTTCTATTATCTGACGGGACAAATACAAGCCCAAACCTGTTCCGGTTGAACGTTTTTTACTTGTTCCTTGTGAAAATCTTTTGAACAAGTGCGGCATATCTTCTTTTGGTATTCCGTTGCCGTTATCCGCTACAGAAAAAATTAAATCCCCGTTTTGAGCTTTCACAAATATCTCTATTGTTCCGCCTTTATTTGTATAGTTTAGAGCATTCCCGCACAAGTTTGTAATTACTCGTTTAATTTCCGCTCTGTCGGCATCTATTAAAAGTTCATCATCAATATCACAATGTAAGTTGAATGTTATATTTTTATTCTTTGAAAGAGGTTCAAGTTCATCATAACATTGAGTGACTAAATCTTTGATATTAAATACTGTTTTACACAAATTGAGTTTGCCGCTTTCAAATCTGTACACTTCTAAAAGAGCATTAACAAGACCCAACAAATCTTCATTACTTTGCAGCATGGTTGACAATAAAACCTTTTGTTGTTCATTTAATTCTCCCAAAGAGCCATCAAGGAAGAATTTAAGTGCCTGAATGGCTGCAAGAAGCGGAGTTCTCAAATCGTGTGTTAATGTTGCAATAAAATCATCACGTAATCGTTCGGTTTCTTTTTGCACGCTGCAATTTCTAATTACTCCAACAAATTTTTCGCTGTCTGAGTATTCATTTGTTAATGATGCAAAATTTATTTCAACCGGTGTGTAGTCTTCATTTATTGCATTTCTGATATATAAATCCCTCAGCAGGAATTCCGAATTGTCGCAAGACAGCCCTAAAATGGTATTTTTTATTGAAGATTTACTTTGTTTATTTAGTTTTGGATTGTCAGTATAGGCAATTTCTTGAATTTTCATTTTTTTGATTGTTTCCGAGCTCAATCCAATCATGTTTTCACAAGCCGGATTTACCTGCTCTATATTGCCCTTTGCATCAATTATAATTATGCCGTCAGCACAATAATTTATTATTCCTGATAGTTTTTTATTTGCCAATGTAAGTTCTTTTGTTCGTTCAGCAACCATATCTTCCAGTTTTTGGGAGTATTCGGTTAATTGAGCTTTAGCAGCTTCAAGCTCGGAAATTTTTTCTCTTAAATCTGCAAGAAGGTGACTTCTTTCTATACCGTTTTTGATATTCATGATTAAATCATCATTATCCCACGGCTTTTCGATATATTTGTACACCCCTATTTCATTGATTGTTTTTATTGCATTTTCTTTATCGGCATAAGCGGTTAATAGTATCATGCTTGTTTCAGGGTATAAAGATTTTGCCTTACGAAGAAACTCCAGACCATTCATTTCAGGCATTAAAAAGTCAGAAATGATTAAGTCCGGAGATTCGTTTTTTAAATATTCTACGGCTTCAAGCGGGTTATTATAGACAACAACATCCTTAAAGCCTTCAACTTTCATAAGCGTAGTAAAAGTCGAAGTCAACAATTTGTCATCATCAACGTATAAAATTTTCCCTAAATTCATAATAATATGATAATGTATTTTATAAATTTAAACAAATTGTTTACAAATGCGCAATATTCCAACAACTTTAATATTTGGGTGAAGTATATTCTCTTTTACCCAATTCTTTATCAATTAAGAAAAGTGCTGAATTTTCCTGTCCGAATGCTTTTAATTTTGATATTATTTTTGAAACTGAATCTTCTTCTTCTATTTGTTCTCTTAAGTACCAATCTATAAAGTTTCTTGTAGCCAAATCGCATTCACTATCTGTCATGTTTGCAACAGAATCTATTGCACTTGTAATTGAGCGTTCGTGTTCGTAAATCTGTTCAAACACTTCAAGAGGGGTATTCATTTCAAAAGTTGGCATTGATATTTGAGATAAATACACTTGAGATTTCCTGCCAAGTATGTATTCAAAAAGTATCATTCCGTGATCGAGTTCTTCTTTTGATTGTACCTTTGTCCAGTTTGAAAAGCCATATAAACCAATTTCAGAAAAATAAGCCGACATTGACAGATATAAATAAGCAGAATAAAATTCCTTATTAATTTGTTCATTAAGAATATCCCTAATTTTATCACTAATCATTATAACTCCTTTCTATATTAAATTATTTCATTTCCGGATTTACCCAAAGTTCATGAATGTTACAAAATTCTCGCGCAATTTTTATTTTGTCGTTATTGTCAATTTGCATAACGGGGTCTTCTGTTGGGTATAAATACATTCGTTGAACAAATTTTTTATCTTCAGAAATTGTTTCTATAAACTGAATATAATGTTCATTTTCCATAGGATGAGCCTGCGCACCGACCCGAACTTCTGATGTGTTATTCCCTTTATCAATGAAAACGGGCACATGTTTTTCATTTGAAGAATCGTCATTTGTTTTTCCGTTAAGATGTTGCATCGGTTCGTTGCAACAAACGAGTTCCCCAACTCCAGATAGCACTACTTCAACAAGATTTCCGCATATTTTACACTTATATAATTCCAAGCGTTCAGTCATAAATTTCTCCTTTCAAATGTAGGATAATAAATAATAAATTATCGACATCCGAAGATAGTCTGATTTGTAATTTGAGCTGAATGACTAGACAATTTATTTTTGACATGTTAATATAAATTTTAAGCCGTGCTCCACGGGGTGTTGCGAACTCTCGACCCGAAGCAAACGCGGGGTGCAGAGCCTGTTGTGAGGGCTTTACGGATAAATTGAAAGTTAATATACATCGTAGATAGCAAGGGTTAGGATGGCGTAAACCTTCGAACCGTGTCAGGGGGGAAACCCAGCAGCACTAAGATTGATTTTGCGGGTGTTTTAATTCTTGAAGTAGAGACTATTAGCGGACCGTTTGTTTGTAAATTTCGATAGACAGTGGCACGGCTTTTTATTTTTTTATTGTCTTTGTTCCAACTCCTATAAACATTCTAGTGTCTTTTATTCTTAGTTTGTTTATATAACTATATGTTCATAATATGTATTATAAGTTGTAATAATGTATTGCCAAACACGATATAATGTAAAAATGTTTGACAAAGATATCTTATTAAATAAGCTTGCAGAAAATATAAGGGCAGAAAGAGCAAGAGCTCATTATTCTCAAGAATTTCTTGCCGAAAAAGCAGACATAACACCTCAACATTTGTATAGAATTGAAAATGCAAAAGCCTGTCCAACTATATTGGTTGTCGCAAATATCGCACATGCTTTGAATGTTACTCTTAATGATTTATAGCAGATAAAAAATATAAAATAGCGTATCCCGTTTTTATTAGAACAAAATTGTTTGCGGATAGACCTCTTCAATATAATTTGCCCAATCTTTGACAGGATAAAATCCTATCGTAAATTCTGCTATATTTTCACCTAACTGCTGCGCGCCTGCTACGTCTATAGGCGGTCCTGCAGGTGTTGTTCTTGCCGGATTTTTAGGGTTAGAAATCTTACCGGTACTTCTCAATAACGTAATCATAAGGCTTTCTTTGTATACTTCATATTCGGTTAAACCTGTTGTTATTATGCCCAGCCCATTTGCCCAGCAAAATCTTTGCATTGGCGCAAAATTCGTCTTAACTTCTTTACCTCTTTCTTTTGGTAAATTTTCCCTCATATCGTAGTCAGGGTTAAATTTACGACTTATTAAAAGGTTCATATCTTCAGAAAAAACTTCTTTTACTTTTTTGCCCGTGTTAAACCTTACTTGCCACAGTCTGTTTGACAAAAGATTTAACCATTTTATATAAAATTGTAATAGTTTTGATTTCTTATTAAGAAATACATCAACTGTAAAAAATGAGGTGTTAATTTTTAAATGAGCTTGCAATGGTCCGTCTGTAATTACTTTTGCTGATTTTATCTGTGCAATTTCATATTCATCATCTGTTACAGGTGAAAAATTATACGTATCTCCGCAGTCTTTGCATCTGATAAATTCTATAAAATTATTATAAACTTTATCTTTGTCATAAAGATTAATTTTACCGTCGTTTACTTCAAGTCTTATGTTTGAATTATAGATATTTGATGTGTCAACAAATAAATCTGAATTATTATCAGTCGGAGCATTAAATTCTTTTAATAGAGTGTAAACTGTTGTGTAATCTTCTGTAACCGGGATTTTGTCAACATCATATAAAATACGGGAAGAAAAACCCGAACGCTTTGCTAAAACTTGTGAACTATCATCTACTACTGTTTTTTCAACTTTCAATAGTTTATATTTGTCCGGATATTTAAATGTCATTGACAAATCTTCATCAAGTTCCGAGCGAAATTCTTCATATATTGTATCCGCAATTTGTATAATTTTATTATACCTTGTTATATTTTCTTCATGTACAGCATCGACAGAACATCCGCAAATGCTGTCATGTGCTTGATTTTGCAGTAATAATTTGTATGCATATTCAATGACGCTATCATAGGTTGAACCCGCATTGTATTGTAATTTATTTGCTATATCTAATTTATAAGATGCTATTGTGTTTAATCGTTTTAGTTTTAATCTTGAGGAATAAGACCCTTGTAAAATGAATGTATTGGAATTATCTCGCAGCTCCTCGTTGTATTTTGTCTTGAATTTAACTTTTTCAAAGTAATCAAATAAGGAGCCCAAACGAATTTCATAATCTTCCAATAGATTATTTACCTCATCTATTTGGCAAACTATATCAGGTTGAACATCCAGATGATCTGCTCCAATCGGTAATAATAACGTGTTACCGGATTTTTCTGCGATTTTATCAAGGTTATTTTTCAAAAATTCAGCTTTTTCCTCGATTGATTTATCTGAGGAAAAAATATCCATAAAGTATCCGCGAACTAAATTTACCGTATTAACTCCGTTGAAAATAAATTCAGATGGTAAATCTCCGCAGCCGCGCCATACAACAGCCTTATCTATTCCATATTCTTTGAGTATCGGCGGAATATTTTTGCTATGTCCAAAAGTGTCAGCAAGATATGCTACAAAGTCTTCGCAACCAAAATCTTTTGCAATTTTTAATCCGATTTCAAGGTTTTTTCTAAAACAAATTCCGTCTGTTAAAAACTCATCAACTAAGCAATAAAATGGACCTATGAAAAGTTTTTTTGCAGCAATTAAATATCTGACAAGGCTTTCTTTTTCCGGTCTTATTTCCAAATAGTCAAGCAAAGCCGAAACCTGCCCGTCAAGATAAAAGCAAGGAATAGTGTTAAGCTCAAGCAATTCAAGAATGTTGTCAAGAACTCTTACTAATCTCAGTCTAAAAACTTCATAGGGCTGATACCACTCTCTATCCCAATGTGTATGTAAATATGCGATAACTTCTTTTTTCTTTTTATTCTTAGCCATGAAATAATATTAACATTTATTTTTACTCAAGGCTAATTGTTAAGATTATCCTCTTGTCGAATGTAAAATCTAAAGAAATTAATTACCTTATTCCTAAAAGAAGTTGAGGTGTTTATGAGTAAAATATTTACAATAGTCGTTGTTTTAATGTTTATTTTGTCATCAAATATTGCTATTTCAAAAACCGTAACAGTTACAAAAAATGTAAATCCTTACGGTTACAATAGCTTTTACAAAAATCAACCGTATTCTACCGATTTAAATAGCATTGAAGATTTTTTGTTTGGCAGAACTTTCCCAAATAATTCAACATTGGTGCGACTAAATCGTATTGAACAAAAGCTATATTCAAGAAATTACCCCTCAAAATCATTGGCGGAGAGAATGAATTATATTCTGTCAAACTACAGAAATGACCAAAGTGCATATTACAGCAATTATCTGTCTGATTACTACGATACATCAACACCAATAAGCAGAATACGAAACCGTATCATTGGAACGCCTACAGGGTTTACTCCGCCGATTTACAATTATAACTATGGAAATTTAAACGGAATAAATAGGAGTTTTTCTTCTAACAGAGGTTATGCCTATAATAACTCAATTCCTATGAGTACAGGAGCAGGCATTCATATCTTGCCATAATGTAAAAAATTTATAAAGGATTTAAAAACTTCTCTTTTTAATGGTAAGATGTATATTGTAGTTAATTAAAGGGAGAAGTACAATATGTGTGGTATTGTCGGTTATACAGGAAAACGTCCTGTTGTTGATATATTATTAGATGGCTTGGAACAACTTGAATATAGAGGATATGATTCCTCAGGTGTTGCTTTAAAATGTTCTGAATCTATTAAGGTTTATAAAGCTGAAGGTAAGTTGAAAAATTTAAGGGAAGAATTAGCGCCACATGCTTATGAATTAACAAAATCAACTTCCGGCATCGGACATATTCGCTGGGCAACACATGGTTCTCCGACCGTTGTAAATGCCCATCCTCATACTTGTAATTGCGGTAATTTGGTCATTGTTCATAATGGAATTATTGAAAATTACAAAGAGTTAAGAGCTGAATTAGAGGCAAAGGGATGTAAATTTAAATCCCAAACAGATACGGAAACTGTTGCTCATCTTGTAGCATCAATATACGGAGAAGTGCGTAACTTAACAAAAGCGGTTCAATTGGCAACAAAAAAACTCGAGGGAGCTTATGCGCTTTGTATTATGCACAATGATGAACCGGGTGTAATAGTTGCAACGAAAAGGAATGCACCTTTAATTATTGGGGTTGGCGAAAATGAATTTTATATCGCATCAGATGTACCTGCTTTTATAAAACATACTAAAAAAGCAATATATTTAAATGATAATCAGGTCGCTACGGTTACTCCGGATGCGCTTAAACTTGAAGATGAGAACGGAATGATTATATCTCCGAAAGTTGAACAACTCCCGTGGGAACCTGTAGCTTTAAGTAAAATGGGGTATAAGCATTTTATGCTTAAAGAAATTCATGAGCAGCCTGATGTTATAAGAAATATTTTGGTTGGAAAACTCCACACATCTGACACTCCAATTGTTTTAGATGAAGTTAAATTGACAAAACAGACACTAAAAGATTTGAACAGAATACAGATTATAGCTTGTGGAACATCTTTGCATGCCGCTATGGTCGGGAAATATATTATTGAAGGATTTTGCGGAATTCCTGTAGATGTTGAGGCATCAAGTGAATACATTTACAGAAAAACGGTGACAGATGCACATACGCTTGTTATTGGAGTTTCTCAGTCTGGTGAAACTGCAGATACTTTAACCGCAATTAAACAGTCAAAATCAAGAGGTTCTCATATTTTAATTATTACTAACAGACCTGATAGTGCAATGGCAAGAGAAGCAGACAGTTTAGTACCTGTAAGTGCCGGTATTGAAGTTTCAGTTGCCGCTACAAAATCCTATGTAGCTCAGTTAACATCTTTTTATCTGTTAGCTTTGTATATGGCTGAAGTTAAAGGTACTATGGAACAAGCTGAATTAACAGCTTTAAAAGCAGAGATGCTGATTTTACCTCAAAAAATCGAGCAAATTTTAGCACATAAAGATGAAATTCAAAGATGTGCAAGAAAATACTCAAATACACGAGATTTTATATACATAGCAAGAGGTATAAATTATCCGACTGCGTTGGAAGGAGCATTGAAACTCAAAGAGATAAGCTATATTAATGCAACAGGTTATCCTGCAGGCGAGTTAAAACATGGTCCTATTGCAATGCTAGATGAGACAATGCCTGTTCTTTCTATTTTGATGAAAGGTTCAGTTTATGAAAAACTGTTATCAAACAGCGAAGAAGCAAAAGCAAGAAATGCAAGAATGGTAGCTTTGACAAATTCGACAGACCCAAAATTGGATGATTTATTTGATTTTATAATAAGAGTTCCTGAGGTAAATGAATTGCTCTCTCCGATTATTGCTGTTATACCGCTGCAATTAATAGCATACTATATTGCCGAATTTTTAGGAAAAGACGTCGATCAGCCTAGAAACTTGGCAAAATCCGTAACGGTTGAATAGAGGTTAATATGATAACTACGGATATTGTTTGGGTAGATGCGGATAAATCTTTAATTGAACAATATTTAACTGATAAATATGGTGAAATTATTCGCTGGGCAATAGTTGATATAGACAATAAAAAGTATAAAGTTACGGTTTCATACATAAAATAACAGGATAGATAATAAAATCTATCCTGTTTATAAATAATATCTTAAAATTATACTTACGCATCAAGAACTATGTTCTTTGATTGGCTTTCTAAAATTGCCGCATCAGTATATTTTTGGTCGATTTTACCTGCATTGTAGCTATGTTTTGCTTGTACATTCATAAGCCATGCAAGTCCTGCAACTGCTAACCCTACAACACCGGCTTTTGTCGGGTTCTTAAGGATTTTATCTAATATACCAGTTCCAAATCCGCCTTTAAATACTTTATTAGCAAGGAATTTTCCTACCTGTCCGATACCTTCACCAAGAACCTTAACTGCATTTACAATCGGTTTTGGTTTTATAATTGCTGCTGCAGTTGCACCTGTTGTAACAGCGGCTACCGGTAATTCATATTTTAAATCATTTTTGATATGTTCTTTAACACAATTTAATCTATTATTCAAAGAACCTTTGTTACTCATTGAATTTGCTGCGTTTACTGTTGAAACTGACATGTTTACCACCTTTCGTCACACTAAAATTTTACCTACTCTTTTATAAAGTTTTTTTTAAGCTAAAAATTGCCAGTTCGAGGTGATATTTTTATTTTTTCTTAATATATAAGCGTTTTGGGATTTACAAAACTTAATAATCATTGATTTCGATTGCATTAACTGGACAATTTATAGCAGCATCAATACATAAATCTTCAGTTTGTTCAATTTTATCAGTGTTAACTATTGCTTTCAAATCTCTAATGTCAAATACTTCGGGATTTATAATGGCACATGCTCCGCAACCAACACATTTATCCAAAACACTAACAAGCATAAAATTCCTCCACTTTGTTATAGTGTGGAGGAGTTTATAATATATTAAATCCGTTGATTAGCTAATTATTATATTAAATATCTAGTCATCATGAGAGACAACGTGAGCGCCGTTATTTTCAACAGACATTGTTTTAATTTGGCATTTTATGTTTTGGTCAGCCCATGTTTCTCTAACTATATTTTTTATCTTATCCAAATTATTTTTTTCTGAAATAATTAAAATAGATGATCCGGCTCCTGATAATACGCAACCTAAAACATTATCAAAATGTCTTAAATTTTCAATTATTTTGTCTAATCCCGGCACCAATTTCATTCTGTATGGTTGATGAATTTTATCCTTTAGTGCAAGTTTCATTAGTTCAGAATCTTTTGTATGTACGGCTTGAATAAACATTCCCAACCTTTGAGCATTAAAAACGGCATCTTTTCTCGGAATTTCCGTCGGTAGAACAGAACGGGAAATTTCTGTAGATAGTTCAAAATCAGGAACACATACTGTTATTGCCCAATCTGAGGGCCAATCAAGCTTTCTGTATACAACACTGCCATCATCTTCTTGAGAAGATATAACAATCCCGCCAACAATAGCAGGGGTAATATTATCAGGGTGACCTTCAATTTCGCAGGCAATAGAAAGCAATGCAGCTTCGTCTGCAGGTCTGCCCAGTAACTCATTTGCAGCAATTAACGCTCCAACGATAACTGCAGAACTGGAACCTAAACCTCTTGCTACCGGAATATTAGTTGCAATATTTATTTTTAGCTCGCTTGGAGTTTGGCCTATGGAATTGTAAAGTAATTCAACAGCTTTATATGCAATATTATTTTCGTCCAACGGAATATGATCAAGTGATAATTGGTCAATCGAATCATTATCGGCGAATACATTTATTTCTACACCAGTACCCGGAAGTACGGTTTCTTCAATTGTAATTGTGTTATATAGCGGTAAAGCTAAGCCCATACAGTCAAAACCGGGTCCTAAATTAGCTGATGTAGCCGGTACTTTTACACTTACCTTCATAATCTTAATCTACCTTTCCAAATATATTATATCAAAAACAAGTGTAAATATGACAAATATTCATCATATTAAAAAGTTGCCCTATATACAAAGTGGGTGTAAAATAAGACTATGAGTGTATTTCATCCATATATTACCCAAGACGGTTCTGTAGGTCTTTATAGTGAAAGCTATAATGACATATATCATAGTGCAACAGGAGCGCTAACAGAGGCTTATGAAAAGTTTGTACATCCTGTAAATTTTGAAAAATTACTTCAAAAAGAAGAAATAAAACTCTTGGATATTTGCTATGGCATCGGGTACAATTCAAAAAGTTTTTTAAATTATATTTTTGAAAATTATTTTTCAAAAAATTTTTCTCTTGCAGAAAATAATATCGCTTCGATACATACCAATAAAATGCTAGCAAAAGTTTTACATAATAATATCGAAACGATACATGGTGATAATATTTTTCCGAAAATTTTTATAAAAGCTGTAGATAATGATAAATTATTAACATATTTATCACCTTTTATAAAAACCGGAGTAAAATTAAAAAAAAATATCAATTATGATTTTGAGTACAATAAAATCTTAAAGTATATAAACGCGGAGACA
>CAMGGL010000027.1 GCA_946055575.1 uncultured Candidatus Melainabacteria bacterium | reverse complement strand
TGCCTTTAGTTATTAAGTTTTAGTATATATAGGTTCGTAAAGAACTTGCCTCTACTTTTTAATGGTTTGATTTTCATGTGCAAGTTTAGTTCTTGCACATTTTATTTTCTATAACCATTACATTATAGAGTAAAGATTGTATTTTTTATTAATGAAATCAGAATTAGTTATTACATTTTACGATATAAACCATTTGTTAAACGTTTAAGTAGAGAGGTAAAATAAATGTTTACTAAAGTAACAGAAGAAGAACAGAAGAAGCAAGCTGAACAGCTTGCCAAATTGACAATGAAACTCCAAGTCCTAATTAATGTAGGCGGAGAATTCTATGACAAGAATGATAACTTACTGGAGAATGCACACCAAATAGCACAAGCGGTGCTAGACGGTGCAGAAGTACAACTAAGTATCAATCAACCCGCAATGGTATTAAAAGCGATACCGACACGCATTCTGAAACCTTGTATAAAAAATCTGATACAGATAACACTCCCGGCAATAAAAGAAACTGTTATTGTATTTAAGTGCAATGATGATGTAGAACATCAACTTGCACAACTTGATACTGAAAATGAAGAAGAAATTATACCATTCTTAAACGGCATAACTATTAATTTAACTAAATACAACATTCCTAGTTTTAATAAAGCAACTACGTTGCACACATTTGATACACCACCGACATTAACAAAAAAACAAGTCAATTTGATTATTGATGTCGCTAAGCAGCTTACGGATAATAAAGATTTCTATATTCTTTTAGGAAATGAAATAAACCTAGTCTATAATATGCCGATGAACATATTAAATGTACTGGGTGAAAATGTCCTATCTTTAAGTGCGTTATCATTGTTAGAGGTAATAATGGTTTATGCAACTAACAGCTCCGCTGTGTACAGACAAAAGAATGATTGCATTAAAGCATTTAATATACCTTTAGAATTTTTTAGCAACCCGGATTTTCATTTCAAACAATCAAAAGAGGATATTATAAGCAACCTTGAAGCATTACTGGAAGTGGGACTCATAGATGACTACTTTTGTGAGGATGATAATTACATTATCGACTCACACCTAATAGTCAAATCCATAAAACAATACTCATACAAGCAGCACATAGGCTTTTATCGTGGACTTGAGCTAAAACAGCAAGAATATGTATATACCTTTATTAATTATGTAAATTGGATTAAGAACCTTAACTATTTTAAGAAAGATGATGAAACAGGCAAATATACTACATACAGAGCTGATAAGTTAACTATACCTTTATCCTCATTGATATACAACCTCGATTTAATTAAATATAAGAATGACCATGTTGCTTTAGGTAAAATGCTCACTAACTGCCTGCAAGCAGGCTATAAGTGTAATTTACTTATATATCAAGGATTAGATGAGATTGCACCTAGCGTAGTAAAAAACCTTTTACAGCATAGAGATAATTTCAAAGAAGTGTTTGTATTAAAACCGAATAGTAATAAATAGGAGAAGAAAACTATGAAACGTTTTACAATTGAGAGTTATGATTTTATTAATGATGAACTTTTTCAAAAGTTCTTTAAAAGTAAACAACCTGATGAATACATATCTCGTGATAAATTTATCAGAAAGTTAATAAGATGTAAAAGAGAATGGATTGATATACTCAATTCACCACCATTGAGACATGCATATAGCGTGCCTCTGGATTGGGGATATGATGATGAGGAATAAACTATGATACCAGAAAAGAAAGTAGCTATTGCTAAAGCGATAATGCAAGCAAGAGCAAAGGCAGCACAGAGAAATAAAGAACAAGAGGAAGAAGTTATTAAGACCTCTGATGTTCCAACTGCACCAACACCGACAGAGAGAGCAAATGCTCTCAAACGTAAAGAGGCTAGTAAATACACTTCATACATAGCTAATAAACTATTACCCGGACTTGATAAGTAATCTTTATAAAGTATAAGAGTAATTAGTTTATATGTTTTAGGTGGTTATAATATGCCCATTAATGCCTAATGACAGGCATGGTGGGCATATAGCTATATCTTTGTAAAGATATAAAAAGGTTCTTGTATATCCACAAAGCACACTATGACAGGGATAGAGGACTTTGAATGTAAAGTGTCGTTTTCATGGTTATTTGCCTACCAACTTTTCAACGCACCTGCAAAGCCTTTGCTAGTGCAGCTCACAGCCTTAATCTATATTAAAAACTAGCATAAACAACCCAAGCAAAGACAAGAGTATTGTGCCACCTAGCAGAACCACCCAAAACAGTATAATTGCAGCACATGCAACATCTACTATCAACGGCACTTTATGAACCGCTTGACCTGTCTGAACCCTGTACCTGCTCACTCTTGTATTGCCAATGTGTTTTAATATCACATTCGCTATGAAATACTTATTCACTAGACTTTGAGAGAAATAGTCAATTTCATTTTGGTTCATTGCTACCACCTTTTAGACCTTTAGCCAGTTTATAATACGAAGTCTTTTTTAATCCCAGTTCATTCATTGCTTGTACGTGCGTTATATCGCCCCGGCATGCACGTTCGTACAATTCCTTAAAGTTTGGTGGTGCAACAACAACTGGGCGACCTAGCACTTTACCTTGTGCTTTCCGTTGAGCTAACGCACGTTTTGTGCGTGTGCTTAAATTGCGTTTCTCTAACTCACTACATAATGAAAGCACTGCAAGTATAATGTTTCGCATACCTTGTTGCATTAAATCTAAGTTTTCATGTTGTGATGTATTTAATATTGATTCCTTTTCATTCAGTGTAATAAAATTCGCTTTCTTTTCTTCTACAATTTGCCTATAAACCTTTGCTAGTCCTGCTTGCGACCTATGTAGGCGAAAGACTTCAACTGTAATGACAGTGTCATTTGCCCTTAAATTATCAAGCATTACAGGGAGTTGTGAACGTTGCGATACTGGGGTATCTCCCTTACACTCATCTTTGTAAAATGTTGCGATATGTAAGTTATGTTCCTTTGCATATTGTTCAATTGCATAAACTTGATTTTCTATTGTCATTGAGCCGTCATTCTTCGATACTCTGCAATAGGCATATATTCTATTTTCCGTCATATTGTCTCCTAATTGGTGTAAGGTTGCCGTTAGGCAGCAACCTTACAAGTAAATCTTTTACTATGTTTAGTTTTAGTGAGTAATGCTAATTCATTCGGTGTTAGAAATTCCCTAACCCTTTTTGAGTCAATAATCACACTTTCAATGTCTACCCAT
This sequence comes from uncultured Candidatus Melainabacteria bacterium, assembly GCA_946055575.1. Taxonomy (GTDB): domain Bacteria; phylum Cyanobacteriota; class Vampirovibrionia; order Gastranaerophilales; family Gastranaerophilaceae; genus Zag111. Next base: position 13,134 of record CAMGGL010000027.1, on the reverse strand, counting down.
GACACATTAGCAGCTTCTAATGCTAAATAAGTTAGATTGTTGTCTGTTAAATGCTGTTTAAGGCGTTCTTCATACTCACCAATTTCATTCATCAACTGTGCTTTTCTTTCATACAGTTTTAATAATGTTTGAGCCGTTGTGTTAAGTTGTACTTGATTCATTTTGTTATCTCCTTATGTTCTGTTCCTTACATTATTATTATGGCAGATAGTTCGTAATATGTCAATACATTTACGAACGTTTGTAAAGATATGCTGCGGCCTTTTTTGAACCATTTTAAGCATAGTTTTTTAACGTCCGTATAACGAACGTTTTATGAACTATATAAAGGTAAAACTATTTAAGTTCAAGGACACTTGAAACAATGTTATAAATAAGCCCGATTTGTACCTTACTTGCAGTTGATAACAACTTATTCAACTTTTCAATGGCTTCAGTATCTGCTTCAACTGGGGTAGATATAAAGAACTGGTATAAATCAACTTCTAAAACCTCAGCAATACGAATTAACTTTGTCATACTTACAAGGTTCTTCCCAGTTTCATAGTGAGCAAGCGTTGACGGTTCACATTGGACTTTTTCAGACAGTTGCAGTTGACTGAGCCCTGCTAACTCTCTAAAGTGTCTAATCCTTGCACCGATAGATATTGAAACATCTGTTTTCATAGCCTTATTATCCTTTCTCTATTGAAATAAATCACTAGTAAATAGTGCCTGTTGACTGACACTATTTATCTGATATGATTTACCTATGAAAAAGGTTATAATTCTTGTATCGCTTTTTATATCAACACTTTCAGCCAATGCCTATCCATTTGACACCAAGTATTACAACCATTGGAAAGCCGTTTACCACCCTCACAATGAATTAAGTTATCAACACGCATACTGTTCTGCATATAACGGCATTGAAGAATATGAGTTGTCAGATAAGACCAGAGTAGATTGTTTAACTGCTACACATGCAATAGAGTTTGACTTTTGTAATAAAGCCTATGAAGCAGTCGGACAGTCGTTACATTATGCTTTAATGACAGGTAAGAAGCCTAAAATAGTTTTGATACTGGATAGTAAGTACAAACAAGAACAAATGGTTTATGTTGAAAGAATTAAGAGGATAGGCGAAGCTTACGGAATTGAAGTTGAATATATTTCAGATGAAGTATTAACCCTGGACAATAAAGGTAGATGTCAATATATTGATTGCAAATGTAACCACAAGAAACATAGTTTCTGGCATTTTCATGGTAATATTAAGAAGTAAAAGGAGTGGATATGAAGAAATACGTAATATTACTATTGGCTATAATATTAGTTCAACCTTCATCTTTAGCTGTAGGTATGAAAAATACTATGGGTAAAGTTATGGATAGTTGGATAGGTGAGAATATAGATACCGTTATTAACCATTGGGGTTATCCGTCTAGTGCGAAAGAAATTGCAGGAAAGAAATTGTATTATTGGCTCAATAGTTCCTATGTTGTAAGTGGTAATCAATATGGTGTTTATGGTGGAGAGTCGACCTGCAACCGAATATTAGAAGTTGATAAGAACAACACCGTTGTTAAATGGCAATGGGAAGGGAATAGTTGTCCTTCTACATACATATTTTCTGGTAAGAAATTAGTAAACCCAAATAACAATCCATGGAAGAAGAAATCTGAATTATAGGAGTTAATAATATGTTAAAGAACATTCTAATATTTATAGCAGGCATGGTTACAATGTTAATATTAATGGTATTGTTTGGAATAGCAGTTAATTCATCAAGTAATAGTGGCTATCCCGGATTAACAATATTTGAAGAAGAAGGCAAGTGTACTGGGGCTAGACAAATACAGATAATGCAAACTCTTGAACCTAATATGGCACTTGCACATGCAAAAACTCAACCTAATGTAATATATGACCCCAATGAGATACTTGTTTTATTATTAGGAGATGAAAAGGCAAGTTATTATGATGACCAAAAGATTAACGTACCCAAAGGAATGTGTGCTAAACAAGTTGGAACATACCAATATCAGTCTAGGGAATTAGGCATGAAAACTGTTCCTGCGGTAACAATTAAATAGGTGGCGTATGGGGGTTGCAATACTTATTGCCATAATTGTCATAATATATAAGGTAATAGACTTTTCAGTAGGATATAACCGCTATAAAGCAAGTAATTATTATCAAAGTACAAATAATTCTTATTTATCAGTATATTTTGACAAAGGACTTAATGGAGAGTACAGTTTGTACCAGTATTTACAACCTTTTGAGTCAATGGGCTGTAAGTTCTTGTTTAACCTTTATGTACCCAGAAATAATGGCAAGACCTCTGAAATAGATGTAATAATGTTTCACCCCAAAGGATTGTTTGTTATTGAGAGTAAGAATTATAGCGGTTGGATATTCGGCAATGAAAGTAATAAGCAATGGACTCAAACATTACCAGTAGGTCGTAGAAGAAGCCATAAAGAACATTTTTACAACCCCATAATGCAGAACACAACGCATATCAGAGCCATTAGAAAGCATATTAACGATACTATTCCTATATATTCAGTAATTGCATTTTCTGATAACTGTACCCTCAAAGATATTACAGTAAAGAGTAATGTCATAGTAACTTACTACAGCGACCTGCAAAGAGAGATTAGATTTAAGTTATCAGAAATAAACAATTATACAATGACACCAGAATTAATGGATGAAACTTATAATAAGTTATCTCAATATGCTAATGTTGATGATTATACTAAGTTTCAGCACATCCATAATACTAGATAATTCCATGTCAATATTGTGTCCATTTGATATATTAATTCATAGTTAAAGTATTTAATGCAATGAGGCGGAAAGTGTTGATATTTCGTTCTATAGTACCCTCTGAACAATACTCATACCAGTGAGGGTGTTTATTTCACGTATTTATATATTGCCTGTTGTTTACCTTTGTTACCAACATACTCTGTTGCTTTCAGTTTCCTAATCATGCCAGTTTTAAGTAGCCGTTTGATATACCAGTAGGCTTGTCCAGTCGTTAAACCCATAGTCTTTTCCATGAAATTACGAGAAAATATCTTTTTCTTACTTAAAACAGAAATTACATCAGCCGAAGAAGTCCTTATAACTTGATTTTCAATTTTCCAAACACGTTCAATGTGGACTCCCGCAACCATTTGATATAAGTGACTTTTAGAGATTTTCTAGAAGTCACTTTTTTAATGAAAACAACACATTTAACAACACAATAGAATAATTTGAGTTAAAAAGTTATAACGAATTATAATTTGACATGCAGTTTGAAAAAAAGTGTCAGATGAAATGAGAATTTTAGTGGATTTCTCTATTGTGCATAATATTATTGTGCAAAAAATTACACCCTACCAGCTTTATTTGCTCCTTTTTTCTTATCATTTTTAAATATTAAATCCATTACAGGGTGTAATATTATTTGAGATAAAATTGGAGCACATAGTGCTAAAATAAAGACTGTTGAACCTATTGAACTTAGTTCGTGAACCCCTTTACTCAATTTATAATCAGGGTTTTTGTGAATAAGATTTGCAAGTTCTTCTCTAAGTCCTTTTTTGTCCTCTTTTGAAGCCTTGTCAATTTTTTCTTGGAATGAGTCATACAAGTCTAATTTTCTTAGCTGATCCGGATTATTAAAGAATTTGTTTTTAATAAACTTATATGCCGGTTTCTTAACTTTATTGATAAAGCCTAAGTACAAACCTAAACAAAATGATTGGTATAATAATTCTTTTGTTGCTGCGTATTTTTTTGAACGTCCATTTGCATTTTTATCAAAATATATGAATGTTGGGCGACCTAAAGCTTTTAGGGTTGTTTCTACAGATATTGCACATATTGTATTTTGAGCAAATTGTGCAGCTTTAGGATTTGTTAATAATCTTTTTATTGGTGATGTTGCTTGTGTTACAGGTTTAATTTCCATAATTTACACTCGCATTTCTGCACGATAATACGGCATGCTTGTACCTACTTGAGAATAGTAGTTTAAACTTCTAGGGCCATTTGGTTTTTTGCTTCCAGTTGGTTTAGTGATAACCTCAGGTTTTTTAACATTTGGTGCTGTTGGAACAGGGTCAGATGTTGCATTTGGGTCGTAATTTGGCATTAATTTCTTCATAATTGGAGGCATGCCTAAATTACAAAACTTTGGAACAAAATATCCAGCAGCAAGACATATTCCTAAAAAGGATAATATTGCGTTCGCATGCTTATATTCAATCGTTCCTTTCTTTGCAACTAAACCAGTTAGACTTTCAGCAAGTAATCCCATTCCCATTGTAGTAGGAACTCCAATAAATTCAGTCATCAATTCTCTAAGGGCTGCATATTTTCTTGCGTCTGGTTTTTCTTTTTTGTCTGTAATACTTAGTATTGGTCTAACAGTACCTTTACCGCAGGCAATAGCCATAACGGTATAAATAGGCTTGTTATTTTCGCCCAGCCTTTGGCATACTTTTTGGATAAATGACATTTTTCATACGCTATCTTTTATTTATTGTATTTATTACACTTATATTCTAAATCCATAAAAACTAAATGCAACAAATTTTTTACCTATTGTTAAGAAATGTGAAACACGAAATATATAGCTTGTAGGTTGGGGTTTCTTCCTCCAAAAATTTGCTCATCACTCGGAAGTTTTTATCCTTTTTCTATCCTTGCTAAGAGTCAAACCCTGTTGGGTTTGTCGGTTGGGCATACCTGCCCAACAAAAACTAAGTCAACAATATATTCCACTAACTCGGAAATTTTTATCCTTTTTCTATCCTTGCTTAAATCTAAACCCAGTCGGAGTTTGAAGCAAATTTCTCAAAATAGGTAGGAAAAAATGATAATTCTAAGGATAAGAAAGCGGATTGTCGGCAGAGCGGATTTGCGGACGTATTGAGCAAAGCGAAATTCGGGTAGCGAACAGATGACGTTGACAGGTACGTAGTACCGAAAACGACACTCTGTGAGCATGAAGCAAATCCAAGACGGTGCGAAGCGATAGCGAGCCCGTTTAACGCCGACAACCAAGCAAGGATAAAAAGGATAAATTTTCTTAAATTTAGGGAAGTGGCTAAAATTTAAACAAAACCTAAATTATCCCCACATTCCCACTTTCAAATTTATCCGCCAAATTATAGCAACAAACGGTTTTGATGTATCTGCTTGACGAAGGGTTGTTGGAAGAGAAAAAAGGTTATTATTTGCTGTCAGAGAAGAAAGATTTAACAGAGCAACCTCGTATAGAATTGCGAAAGTTACCTCTTATGATTCAATACCATTGAATTGTAACAATTTCTTATTAATTGTAAAAATATGCCCATATTTATTAAGGTTTTCAAAAAAAATGCCGATAAAATATGTAACACATTATAAATTGTGTTACATGGGTACAACAATGGCAGATAATATTTCATTAGGAAAAAACGGAAATACAGGCAAAATTGATTTCAGCCGCATCAAGGCAGGGGTCAAGAAAGAAGAACTTGTCAAAAATGATGCACGTCTTGAATCTGTCTTTGATATGGTAGATGCGGATAAAGACGGTACTTTAAATCGTACTGAACTCGATGAATTAGAAAAATTAGTATCTTATTTAGCCGGCGATGACGGCAATCTTGATAGCAAAGAGGTTAAAAACTTTGGGGAGCAAAAACTCGGTCGTAAAGACAGAAAAGCTTTACTTGAATTTTTAAATAAACTTGACGGGGTTACTCCTGAAGATGTTGAAAAAGTTGAAACAAAACTTGTAGATGATAAGCAAGTTGAAGTTGTAACCTTTAAAGACGGTCATACCGAAGAATATTATCCAAGCGGTCAAAAAATATCAGAAGTTGTTCAAGGTAATAAAAAGACTAAAACTACCGAAATGAATGGCGAGGTAACTAAAGAAGTAGTAACTGAAAATGAAGGTGAAGAAAACGAAATTATCTCAACAACTTCAATAGTAGACGGTAAAAAACAAACTATTATAAATAATAAAGGTGATAAAACCACAACAACAATAAATTATAACGGTGATAAAAAATCTGATGCTACAATTGTAGGTGAAAATTCAACTTCCGTTATTACTTACGATTCAGAAGGTAATCCTGCAACGGAAGTTGAAACAAGCGGAACAACTGAAAAAACATACATTTACCAAAATGGTCAAAAAGTTTTACAATCTGTCATTGAGAATAAAGGATTAGAAGGAAAAGAAACGACAAAAGTCTATGATAGTGAAGGCGGTTATACCCAAACAAAAGAAGTAGGAAACGGTAAAATTACAACTGTTGTAGACAAAGACGGCAATGTTACATCAAATGTAAAAACAGAAACAGTTAACGGTCAAGAAGTCAGTTTACAATTAGACAAAGACGGAAATATTCCGGGAGTAATTGTTCAAAACGGCGAAAGTCCTGCTGCTATTGCAAAAAAATTCGGCTGTAGTGTAGATGAATTGATGCAGTTAAATGCTGACCAACTCAAAGGCAAAGGTAAAAATCAATATTTTGATGTTGGTTCTGAAATAAAATTACCAAATACTGTTGGAATAGAAAAATTTACTAAAGCACAAGAAGGCAGAAAATCTGCAGAAGAAGCAAAAGCAGAATACGCTCGTGATGCCGAAATTCGCCGCCAAAAAGCAGAAGCAGCAAAACAAGAAAGAGAATATTATCAAAAACTTGGCGTTAAAAATTTTAATAATAAAGGTCAAAAAGTTAAAGCTGATGGTTGGGGCAACAAAGAATTTGAAGTTATTGGCGATGTTGGTTATGGTCGTCAATTAGTAAAACGTGACGGAAAACTTTATACAAGATCACACGATGGCAAAATTCTTCGTGAGGATTATCTGCAAGCACATAAAGCCTTTGTAAGTAAACCTAAAAACCAAAGAAATAATACGGCATCAGGAATTAAAGATGTAACTTATGTAAAAGATAACAATGGCAAAGTTTGGTATTTTGATGAAAAAACCGGTAAAGCTATTGTAAAAGGTAATTACACTCAAATTGTAAAACAAGAATCAGCTTTTGTTGCCAATCAATTACATAAAGCCGCTAAAAATGATGATGCTTGGTATAATGCTCTCGGCACAGGTGCCGGAACTGATAATGAATTACTTGAAAAAGGTATTAATAATATTTATTCTGCAGATATTTTAGCCGGAGTAAACGCAGAATTAAGAACTAAAGACAGTGATTATGATGTAGATGTTAATAAAACACAGATGATGCCTGTCGAAGCATTAATTTTAGATGAAAATAATCACAAGTCAGCACGACCTTTATTAAAAACTCTCGTTAATAGTGGAGCAATGACTGTACAAGAACAAGCTCGCACAATAAAACGAGAAATGGAATACGAACTTGCCGGAGAATCAGGAGGTATTCTGACACAAAGAAAACGTGCTCTTGAACATTTTGAATTTGGAACAAGTTATACTTCAACTTCCGATTTAAATGAAATCATGCAAATGACATCTAATCGAGAAGTCAGACTTGAAATAGAAAACCAATATAAAAATGATCCGCAATTTGCCGGACTTGAACCTAATGAAGGTTCTTATGTCCGCGCTCGTATTGGGGCAGATGGTGGTTTAATGCATTGGAATGCTCAAGAAGTTGACCAATTTGATGCAAATTGGGTTAAAACAGGAGCTTACCAAGAAGCAAGGTATGTTAAACAAACTGATGAAAACGGTGTTGAAGTATTAGATGCAAACGGACAACCAGTTTATGTTCTTGATGAAGGTGACCAAGCACACAGAAACGGGGTAATCGGAAGATTAGTATTTGATTATCAAGATAAAGAAGCTCTTAATAAAGGTTTGGATGCAGTTAATGACAATCCAAACAGTTTTGATTATCAATATTTAGACCAAAGAGCCGGCGAAGAAATTGCAAAAGATCCGCAAGGTAAATATCAATCAAGATTTACTAATCAAGACAATGTTCAAAGATACCTCGCAGGATTTCATTCAGATGCATCAGGTAATGTAGATGTAGGAAATGTTTCTGCAAGTAATACTTGTTTATTTAAAGGTTTAAAACCTGCAAGAGTGCAAGCAGAAGAAGCATTATATAATGCTAAAAATGGTGATTACAGTCAGACATTCGACAGTATGGATTCTGAAACATATGTGCAAATAGCTGAACTTGTTGCAAATGGTGATATTAAAGGTGTCAAAAATATGACTGACCTTTATAATAAAGCACTAAACGGTGCAACAACTCAAAATGATAAAACTAAAATAAAAGCTAATGCGATACTTTCAGGTCAATTAAAAGAGAATTTCTCTGATGAACAAATAGCAGATTTTTGTGTCGAATTAATGCACTCAATTGACTCAAATAGAGGTCTTGGTGGTTCAACTGGCATGAGCGCAGGTCATACAAATTCTGCAGATTATCAAACAGAACAATTAAAAGCAATTTTACAAAATAATCCACAAGTTATGGATGCAGTTAAAGCGAGAGTAGAAAAAGAAAATTTCTCTTATACCACAACCATTCAATCAGGTGGAGGACCAGGACAACAACCAATTACAACAACAACGACTACAAATACAAAAGAGTCTTATATGCAGCTTCTTGCAGATACAAAAACTATAGCTAAAGAAGAAATATTTTATGATGCTAATGGAAACAAAATTACCGATCCTCAACAAATTAAACAAATTAAAAAGGCAAATATGGAATCTCTGCAAAAAATGCGTCAATATGTTGCAGAATTAGAGAGAGAGTTCAAAAAAGGTATTGATGCCGAAGGTACTTTTTCTGATATGGCAAATGGTTTATCTGAATATTCAGGACTTGGAACAGATAGACAAGATGTTGCAACAGAATATAGAAATGCAAAATTGATGTTACAACAATTTGAAGCTGCTGCTCAAGGCAAATTGAGAGATAGTCAAGGTAATGTAATTTCAGCTCAAGATTTAGCGCAACAAATGTTAGATAAACAAAAAGCACTTGCTGAAACAAATAGTGATTATAAACAAACTATTGCATACGGTAAAATGGGTATTGTTCTTGCTCCTGTTATTGTTGCAACAACAGTTGCAACAGCTGGTGCAGGTGCAGCTGGTTGGGGAACTCTCGCTGTTGCAGCCACAGGTGGAGCTGCTGCCGGTGCAACAACATATGGTGTAAATGCTCTCGAATACAATACATCTTATACAGGTAATACAGCTGAAGCTCGCGAACAAAACTTACAAGACAGTTTAGTAAATGGTGTAACAACTGCAATAGGTATAGGTCAAATGAAATATATCGGTAATATGGCAAACAATATGGGTACAGTTGCTCGAACCGGTATAAGATTAGGTACAACCGTTGCAGCTGATACTACTGTTGGTGCAGCAGCAGAAGGTATAACAACAAAAGATTTAAGTGCTTCCGGTTTCTTAAGCAATATGGGAATGTCACTTGTTGGTAACGTTCTAGGGCTAAGAGATATGGCAAGACGAAACGGAACTTCGACAACAATGCAAAAAACTACCCTTGATAAAGCAACTGTTGATGGAACAAAAGCTCCGGGCGGAAAATTTAGTGAACAAAATTTCAATAAAGTTAAAAAAGAAGTAGCCTCTGAATTGCATTCAGCAAATTCAGAAAGAGCAGCACAAATATATAAAGAAGGCGATAAATTACAAACCCAATCTAGAACTCAAGGCAAAGAAATTGAGCACATGGTTCAAGATGAAGTCGGATTTGTTGAAGTTGGCAAAGAAAGAATAGATATTGCAACAGCAGATGAAGCTACTTTAGCAAAAGCCAAAAAGGCTGTTGAAAGTTGGGATAGCACTTCAAGAGATAAAGCCGGTATGTTAGACAAAATCAATGCAAGACAGGCTGAATTAGAGGCGGGTAAAGTATCTAATCCGAAAGCTCCGGCAAGAAGTACTGAAGTTGTTGATAGGATAAATACAAATGTTGAACAATCTGCAGAAAATATATTATCAGGTAAAAAAGGTGCTCTGGCGCCACATGATGCCGCAACTCTTGAAGACCACCTTGTGAATAGTTTAAATACAAAAGAAGAAATTGAACAGTTTAAATCTCAATTAAGAGAACGTGTAGGTGTTGATGATCAGGGCAGAATGTTTAAATATGAAGTTCAAGGAAAAGACCACGCGGCTGATTTAATCGCAAAAGCTGATAAGAAACTTAAACAACTTGCTGATTTTGATGATGTTTTAAATTCAATCCCGGAACAAGGCGGAATGGGTGATATGACATCTATCAGATCATTTATGAACAAACCTACGACAACAGCAGAACAGTTGGAAACTTTGATTGCAAAAATGGAAGCTAATCCGGCAATAAGAAAATATAGTGGAGGTAAAAAACTTATCTCTGATATGAAAATGCAGGTAGAAGTTTTAAATGCAAAAAAAATTTCTACTCACGTAGCCCCGAAAAAAGTTGATAACAAGGTCGATTACAGCTCAAATATTGACACTAAGTACAGAAGAACATCTGATGATTTTATCCCTGATGAATTGGTGAGAAATGCCGGCAATGATGGTAATCCGATAAATGAAAATTACATACATGCTTCAAAAGATTTACGTCAACATTATAATGATGCTATAGCTAATGGAACTTATGCAGATTCTTATGAAAACTATGTAAAAACAATATCAGAAGGTCACAAAGTTGCGTATGCCGGATTTGATGGAACCCACACTTGGTACGACAAAGTTGGAGAGGGCTCTATTGATATTAATCCTGGTAAAATCAGAGGAGAAGGTTCACTTATAAGTGATAGAGTTGAAGTTAGTAAATGGGTTGAGCAAACTGTTGCAAAAAAATATTCTGATAAATATAGTACAAATGATGTTGCACAACTTGAATTAGAAGGAATACAGGCTGATGCCCGTCCGATAAATATAGGTACTAAACATCATTATCCTGACGGTAAGTATATGTCTGAATATTTTGAACAAATGCAAAGAACTGCAAAGGAAGCAGTCAATTTAATAGAAAAAGGAGCGCCTCAAAATGAAATTTTAGCAAAATTGGCAGAACACTATCAATATGCTGCTAACGCAAGACCATTTGGTCAAATAAATAATTCATTATTTATGAATGAAATTAATACATTATTGCAAAAGGCAGGCATGAAACCAATGCCACACGGAATGTTGGATCACGTAGCACAAAGACTACAACCTGAATCATTTAAAAAATATTTTATTGATGAATATAAACGTACCGCACTTGATGTTCCAACTACTACCCCGAAAAAAGTCGACGCTCAAACTGCTCCAAAAGAAACAGGTAATGCTTTACCGAAGAAAAAAGTAGCATCAGATAAGGCTATTCCTGATACAGCATCTCCTTCTAACGTTAATCACGCTCAAGGTGCTAAAGCCGTCGCTGAAGTTAAAAACTTTATCAACAATATTAAAGATACTGAAATTCCTGCAGGGTTAAGAAATTCTTGGAGTAGTTGTAAAAAGAGATTGTCAGACTTAGCTGATAACTTAACTTCGAAAAATATAAATGTATCTAAAGAGCAGTTGGTAAATTCTGCAAGGTCTATCCTTCAGGATTTGAAACAGATTTCATCAAGAGTTACAGGTTCTTTAAAAGCAAAAATTGATAATCTTATAGCAAAAGTACAAACTATGTGTCAAAAATACGGAATAGAACAAAAGTTGAAAAAAGCAGATAAATTGTTGGATGATGTTCAGGATGCGAAAGATAACTATGAATTGGGAAAAAATATAGCTGAGGTTATTATAGATCCTACAAATGAAAAAGCTTGGAACAATATTAGCGAGAATTTGTCTGGTAGAATGCTCCAGGACGATCCTATTAGTTCACAAATGCAAAGTGCTCAAAATATTTCTAATGATATCATAGAAATATACAATGACCCGACAGATGTCGGAAATTATGTGGACGGTATTTTTGATATGCGAGATGCCGGCAAATATCATTACCACAATACGCACAATAATTCGCATTCAGGTGATGTTGATGTGAATTATGGTCACAATTCTTACACAGATGACAATGTTGTTATAACTGAGGATAATAGACAAAATTCTAATATTGATGACTGTGTTGATACTGATGATTCCGATTGGTCCGGAAATCTCGAAGTTGAAGATAATTCGCTAACGGATAATTCAATAGGTGATGATTTTGGAGGGCTTTGTTAAAGTCAGTAGGGTGCAATTATTTGCACCCTACCTACTTGTTGAGGAGCCTGAAACAAGTTCAGCATGATATGAAAGAGGTATATGGTTGTAAAGCGCGTATGTCATCCTGAATTTATTTCAGGATCTGTTTGAATGTCGTATAATTTCACGATTGTAAGATACTGAAACGCGCCTCGCATTAAACGGATAGCGCTAATGCTTACATCTTCTGCTCAGCTTGTTCAGCATGACAAAAGAGGGAATATTTGGTGATAAGTGCGTAATTCTCCCCTCTACAAACTACAAGTTGAAAGTTTTTTATCTGCTATTATTTAAGGCTGCATTGATACCGTCAGAAATATAGTCTACAATACCTTTGATTTTAACATCTTGTAGTGGTACAAATTTATCAGTAACTTTTTTCAAAAGCTTAGGTACATTTATTTCTTGATAAAATCTATTTTCATTTGCTGCTAATTTTGTTAATTGCTTAAGTTGTTCTGAGCCTTTTGCGCTGTAATATAGAGTGTACCTTTCAGGAATTGGTGAACAACTACAAGGACCATGCAAACTCAGATTTTTGGGCTCGTAACAAACATGTAAATCTTTTCCTATATCGGATAACGCTCTGACTAATTTATGAAAATCAGGTGATGAAAAAAGAGAAATTGTTTCTTTTGTCGGAGTTTTTGGAAAACCATGAGGAATAACAGATTTAAAACTGATATTTTTTTGAGAAGTATTTTCATAATTATTATTTAGATTTAATTTTATCGGTTGAATATTCATATTACCCCTTTTAATTACTATACTATTGACGTATATAAAATTTGAAAATAAATTAATTTGCGGTTTTGTAAAAAGTAAAATTAGTAATTTTTAATATCTTATATAATCATACAGATAAATATTACATACAAGGATTTAAGGCATAAGATTAAGAATTATTAATGCGGTTTATACTGTATATTACTTTG
>CAMGGL010000026.1 GCA_946055575.1 uncultured Candidatus Melainabacteria bacterium | reverse complement strand
AATATATTTATGACTTTTGCTTGGTATGGGCATCTGAAATTCAAATCAACAGCGCTATGGATTGTCGTACTTGTCAGTTGGGGAATTGCTCTTTTTGAATACTGTTTTCAAGTCCCGGCAAACCGTATCGGCTACGGCGTATACAATGCCGCACAATTAAAAACTATTCAAGAAGTTATTACCCTCGTTGTTTTTAGCTTTTTTTCGGTATTTTATCTCAAAGAACAATTTAAATGGAATTATCTCGTAGGGTTCTGTTTTATTGTACTTGCGGTATTTTTTATATTCAAAAAATGGTAATTTAATCGTATTATTCTATTTGTGTTACAATCGTATTACAAGTGAAAATTAATTTAGAAGGATAAAATTTATGACACAGCAATTAGAAAAAACTCAAGAATCAAACTCATCTCAAAACCAAATTCGTCAAGTACGTATCCAAAAAATGGAAAACCTCAGGGAAAGAGGCTTAAACCCTTATCCTTACGGATACGATAAAGATATTATGGCGCAAGATTTGCAGGACAAATATAAAGATTTAGCCGTAGGAGAAGAACTTGAAGATTGCTACCATGTTGCAGGTCGTGTCATGGCTAATCGCAACAGCGGCATGTTTATTGATTTAGTTGATGCTTCAGGCAAAATCCAAATTTTCTCCCACAAAGAAAACCTTTCGGAAGAAGATCTAAAAACTTTAAAAACTATTGATATTGGTGACGTTGTAGGATTTTACGGTTCTGTCAGAAGAACTCCGCGCGGAGAATTGACAATAAAAGCAAAATCTTTGGAAATACTTTCTAAATCACTTTTACCTTTACCTGAAAAATTCCACGGACTGACAGATGTGGAAACCAAATATCGCCAAAGATACGTTGATATGATAGTTAACGATGATGTTAAAAAAACATTCCAAAAAAGAAGCTTAATTATCCAAAAAGTTAGAGAATATTTAATCAGCAAAGGATTTATGGAAGTTGAAACTCCAATGCTTCACCCGCAAGCCGGCGGAGCTAATGCAAGACCGTTTATTACTCATCACAACACTTTGGATATGGATATGTTTTTACGTATCGCTCCTGAGCTTTACTTAAAAAGATTGATGGTTGGCGGCGTTAGTGAAAAAATCTTTGAAATTAATAGAAGTTTTAGAAACGAAGGTATCGACACTCGTCATAACCCTGAATTTACTATGATGGAGCTTTATCAGGCTTATGTAGATTACAACGATATGATGGAATTAACCGAAAATCTTGTTGCGTTTGTTGCTCAAGAAGTTTTGGGAACCACAAAAATCCAATACGGTGAAAATGAAATTGACTTAACTCCACCTTGGGATAGAAAAACAATGCTTGGTGCAGTTGAAGAAGCTACAGGTATCGACTTTAACAAAATTGAAACTGTTGAAGAAGCAAAAGAAAAGGCAAAATCAGTTCACGTTGATGCGGATGACTGCGATAACTGGGGTCAAGTTGTAGAAAGAGTTTTTGAAGAAAAAATTGAGGGTTCGCTTATTCAGCCAATTCATATTTATGATTATCCTAGAGATATTTCACCGCTTGCAAAAGTTCACAGAAATAACCCTAGACTTACAGAGCGTTTTGAAACTCGCGTAAACGGCTGGGAAATTTCTAACGCATTTTCTGAGTTAACCGATCCTATTGACCAAAGAGCAAGATTTGAGGCTCAAATGGCTGCAAAAGCTGCGGGAGATGAGGAAGCAATGCCAATTGATGAAGATTATATCTGCGCTTTAGAACACGGAGTACCTCCAATGGGCGGATTAGGCTTAGGTATTGACAGATTAATCATGTTGCTTACCAACTCTCCTTCAATTCGTGACGTTATTGCGTTCCCTACATTGAAAAAACGTGACTAATATTAAAATAAAGCTGATAAAAAACGGGAATATTTCCCGTTTTTTATTGCTTATATGATGCTATTGTTTGTTTCAAATCCTCAATAAATTCTTCTCTGTACAAAAATCCTAAATGGGCACCGTTATCAAGTAAAATCATTTTATCATCAGCATACTGTTTTAATTGTTTTAACTGGTTTTGACTTACTAAATAATCATTTATTGAATGATAAATCCTATAATTATGATTATTTTTTAAATAATCTGATATATAATGAAGACTTGTTTCAAAATTCAAGTCATTAACATCACAATCCTCATTTGTCAAAAGATATTTTTTTACATAATCTTGATAATTCATACTGTTGATTTGTTTGTATATATCACATTTAGAACATTTTGGAGCATCTTCAATAGTAAAAATTAAATCCGACAATTTTTGGTGCATAACAAAACCGGTAATAAGTTTTGCCTCATCTTCAGAAAAAGGGAGATAGTTGATTTCAAAATTTGCATTGGCATTAGTATCCATAAATTCCTGAACTTTCAGAATTTTAGCTGCTGTCTGTGCAACCCTTTGCTTGAAATCCTCAGAAGATTTATTCCATTCTTCGGAATTTTTATCAAACTGTTTCATTGCATAAGTCAACTCAACAGGCGGACAAATAGCAATATACTTTGTATTACCCAAAACATTATCACGAGTTTCAATATCCGCAATATACAAAACACACAAAGCTCCGAAGGAGGTCCCTATAAAAACTTTATCTCCGAATTTACAGTTATATTTCTCCTCAAGAAAACTTATAGCCTTTGATGTCAAATCTCTTAAAATAAAAGCATCTTTCGAGGGTAATCCGGGTCTATAATCTAAAGGCATACTTTTAAGAAATTCCCATTGAAAATGACTGCCCTGAATTATTACAGAATAGCCTTTATCGTAAAAAATTTTTGCCAGCAAAACCGAATGGCTAGCCATTACACCCTCACCTATTGAAGGATAAATAATTGCAACAGGAGAAGATTTACCTTTTTGCAAAAGATATCGGAATTTATAATCCTGTCGATTAACAGAATAAGGAATTGAAACGGATTTAATTCTCTTTGAAAAACTCCTGTTCCATATCGATAATTCATTCCAAACAGACTCATCAACACCTGGCAAATCAAACAAAGAAGTACGTAAAGAGTCAATCACTGGAGATTGCGGATTGTACCCTAAAAGAAAAATATCCGGACCAAGTTTAAAATTTTCGGCACTATAATTTTTCTTTATAATATCATCAAAACTTGTTCCGCCTTTTAAGAGTTCAGGATTTAATATTTCGGAAGATACCTCTATTTTTACAAAACTTTCAGGTTTCTTTTTCTCTGTTACAACTTTCATTTCGCTTTCAGGTATCTTTTTAATTTCCTCAACCGGAGCTGCTGCTGAAACTATCGGCACATGCAATTCGTCTTTTACAGATAATCTATCCAAATTTGCACACTTCAAA
Organism: uncultured Candidatus Melainabacteria bacterium; assembly: GCA_946055575.1. Taxonomy (GTDB): domain Bacteria; phylum Cyanobacteriota; class Vampirovibrionia; order Gastranaerophilales; family Gastranaerophilaceae; genus Zag111. Next base: position 13,192 of record CAMGGL010000026.1, on the reverse strand, counting down.
TAAGTTTCCAAACCGTAATATTGTTTTGCGATTGTGTATGGATCTGCGTAAGTATCCTCAACAAGGCGAATTATCGGCTGTATATAAGATGATTTATTTACCATCAAACCTGCTTTTACAATAGCTAATACAGGTGTCGCAATATATGAACCGGGATTTAATGCCGCATCTAAAACTTTTCCCAAAATCCCTCGCAAACCTGTAAAGGATAATATTGGCAATACAAAATATTTCCCTGCCTGCATTTTACACCCCGCAAGTGCCTGTTCCATATTTTCATCTACCGGTTCAATATTAAACAAAGTTTTTGCAGGATCATACATTCCTCCAAGTCCCAGAACAGTATTTGTAAAAAATCGTATTGTTTCAGTTTTGCAAGCCTCAAAATCCTTTTGAATAAGACTGCTTATCAATCTAATAGGGTATTCAATATTTTTTGTTGCAAAATAAATTCTATCCATTCCGTATTCAGGCATTATAGATGACCATAAAATATGCACAGGTCTTAAAGCATACTTGTTCAAACCCAAATTAAAATTGAACATTTTACGATTAAAATTCTCCCACTTATCATCACCCAAAAATTCATAAGCATAATCAGGATATTTTAAATCAGAAGCGTAACTTGCTCCGTTCACACAACAACAAAACAATATTATAAATACAGCAATAGTCTTATTTTTCATTTATCTCCTTTTTTAATTCACAAATAATGCTAATAAAAACAGAAGATAAATTTTATTACACAACAGATTATAAAATAATATAACTAATTTGACGATTAACCCATAGAATGTTGAAGTCTTGCATTATACAATTTATATTCAACTTTTTTACCTTTTTTCACGGGAATATAAAACACATCAAGCTTGGAATCTTTAGAACTATGTGATGACAAACTTTTTCTAAGCATCTCTTTAATCTCATAGAAATAATTTCTTTTTACATCTTCCAATTCCCAATCAGCTTCTTTTTTCACTATTTTTTTTGCTTCTTCTAACGAAATGAAATGTTGTTTACTTACATTTACAACTCTATCTTTGATTGAAGATTGAACCTGTACAATTTTTTGAGCATTTGAATCTATAATTCCTGTTGAAGCTCCGGTAAAAATATATGAATCCAACATACCACCCGGCTTATTTTCAGAAAAAGATTTTGCAACATTATTTGCGGCATAATCAGAATCATGCATTTTTAAAAACCGCACAAACTTAGTTCTAAGTTCTTTAGTTAGAGCATTTTCAGGCTTTGGAGATTTACCGGATTTTATCAGCTTTTCGTTATTTTTATCTTTATTTAGCCAAGTAACCAATTGACGTTGCAAAGTTTTTATAGTTTCAGCATCAAAAATTTGGTAAATTGAGCCATCCTCAGCTTTTACAAAATATCTGGTCGGATGAATAGCACCAAAAGAAGGTTTGTTAACACTTTTAGAAACATATCTGTTTTGTGAATAATTATTATCTATTCGCATAATTATTTCCTATATTAAGACCATCGAATACAAGATTTAAACCACGTAAAAGAAAAATTTGCCATATTTATCAGAAAATCTTGTTACAGAAATTAACAAACAAATGAATATCCATTGTAAGCATGTTAAATTAGAAATGTGTATATCAGCATAGGAGAGAAATATGAAAAACTTATTAAAGATGTTGTTAGGAGCAGCAGTATTGGTTTTAACTACAGCTCCGACAATGGCATTTCCTGATGTTTCAGATGATTATTGGGCAGCACCTCAAATCAATTTATTATCAGAACAGGGAGTAATTGTAGGGTATCCTGACGGGACATTCAAACCTGACGCAAACGTAACTAGAGCAGAATTTGCGGCAATGGCAATCCGCGCATTGGGCCAACAACATACAAAAGTTGCTCAACCTGTTCACTTTACGGACATTGACGAAAACCATTGGGCATATTCAGATATTCAAAAAGCACTATATTTTGACTTAATTTCTTGCGACAAATCAGGAGAATTATTCAGACCTGACGATTCAGTTTCCAGAGCTGAATCCTTAACCGTTTCAGTAAATGCACTTACAACAGAAACCATCAGTCCGGCAAAAGCAAAAGAAGTTTTGGCTAAGATGTATATTGATGCAAACACAATCCCTGAATGGTTTTTAATTCCTGCGGGAAAAGCTGAAATCTTAGGTATGATAGTCGTTGCACCAAGTGCTAAAAAAGCCGCACTTGAAGCTAACCGCCCTGCAACCAGAGCCGAAGTTTCTGCCATTCTATTCAATATGATGGAACAAGCAAAACTTAACCCTAATGCAAAACTTGCAGAAGCGATGAGAAAGAAAACAGGTGAAGGTTTTGTAGTTGATAACGCAACTGTTCAAGGTAGCATAGGAACACTTCCGGCAGGCGCAATTGTTCCTATTAAGTTAAATTCATACATCAGCACTCAATCATCTGAAGGCGGAACATTGTACACCGCAACAGCTCCTCAAAACTACATAACAAAAGAAAAATTCATTTTAGTACGTGAAGGCGCAACTCTGAAAGGTCAATTGCTTGATGTAAGACCCGGAAAATATTTCGTAAGAAACGGTGTTCTTGTTCTTGAAAACTCTTTAATTACAACAGAAAACGACCAAACAACAGAATTTTACGCAACCGGCGAAGTAAAAAAAGACAGAAACTGGTGGATGAAATTTGTACGTTGGGCATTCAAAGGAGAACAACTGGAAGTCGCAGCCGACGGCACAGTCTATGTAAGACTTTTAAAACCATTAAAAATCGACTTGACTAACGGTTGGATTTACGAATAAATTTTACAATAAAAGTCCGTTGATATTGAATTATCAACGGATTTTTGTTTTATTATCAAATTTTTCAGGATGAGCAGAATTTGACAAGATTATTTCGTAATATTCATTTTTATCAATATTTACACCCATAGTTGAAGTGTCACAATATTTTTTTCTTTTTTTGTTGAGTAATTTTTTATAATCCTGTCCCATAGAGATAAAATACCACAACAATCAATATTAGTAAACTTTGAATTGCGAAAGAACTTTATCTTTACTTACGGCAATATCTCTATCCTTTTCTGCTTTATCTACAAGAATATCCCAGAATTTTTGTTCAAAGTCCGTAGGATCACCATTTTTGTCTTTTTTAATCACGGAAGATATATATTTTTCGGCACTATCATATTCCGCATCTTTTGCTTTGAATATATTAAACAATTTAGTCATTTTTTTTACAACAAAGTCATCGGTATTTTCAAAAAGATTTTTCAACTGTTCTACACCAATAATACAAACATTTTCATGCTTAACTCCTTTATCATAATGATAAATTTCACATCTGTCTGCAAAGTCAGTTATATCAAACGTATCATTCGGATACTTTGAAGTTTTTGCCTCAAAGTCTTTTGCGACTTTTTGCCATCTTTCAAGATTTTTTGTAACTCCGCGCAAGTCCATTCTTGCCGTAAAATTTACATTTTGATTTGACGCATTGATTGTATTCATTGATTTTCCTTTCTTTATTGTTCTATCACGAAGCTATAAAATTTGCTAAAAAAAATAATTGCTCAAAAACTTTAAAATCTTTACAATTAATAACAATAAGTTACCCCCGCTTGCAAATAAAATATATTTATAATACGATTTATCATACGAACGTGCGTCGGTGGATTTTTTTGTGGAAGAAATTATTTAAACACCGATTAAGGAATTACACAAGTTAGTACAATAAAGAAATATAAAGGAAAGCAAGATGAATAACCCAATCATTGATGAATTAGAAAAAAGCTATATGGGCAAAGAGTTACCGCAACTTAATGCCGGCGATACAGTAAAAGTTTTCGTTAAAATCGTTGAAGGAAACAAGGAAAGAATCCAAGCATTTGAAGGAACTATCATCAAAATGCACGGTTCAGGCTTAAACAAAACTATTACGGTTAGAAAAGTATTTCAAGGTGTTGGTGTAGAAAGAGTATTCTTAATCAACTCTCCAAGAATTGACAAAATCAACGTAATTAGACGCGGTGATGTTAAACGCTCAAAATTATACTACTTGAGAGAACGTTCAGGTAAAGCAACTCGTATTAAGGAAAAAATTGAAAAAAGATAAGACACATATTCACTGGTATCCGGGGCATATAGCAAAAGCTGAAAGAAAGCTTAAAGAACAGTTATCGCTTGTGGATGCAGTGATAGAAGTTCTTGATGCGAGATTACCGATTTCAAGTTGTTATACAGATATTACGAGGCTTTTAGGTCAAAAGCCTCGTTTAATATTGTTAAATAAATCTGATTTGACTATAAAATCGGAACTTGCGCCTTTTATAAAATACATTGAAACAATCAGCGGTTGTAAAGTTTTCACAACGGATGCAAAAAATTCAAAAGATTTAAATGCAATTGTAAACAATGCTGTTGAGATTTCCGAGCCGAGAATTCAGGCGATTATGGCTAAGGGATTGCTCAGAAGACCTGCAAGAGTTATGGTTGTAGGGATGCCAAACGTCGGCAAATCCAGCATTATCAACAAATTAACACGTTCATCAAAAACAAAAACCGGAGCAAAGGCAGGCGTAACAAGACAACAACAATGGGTCAGAATTAACCCTAAACTTGAACTTCTTGACACTCCTGGAATAATTCCGATGCGTCAAGGCGATCAAGAAATTGCCAAAAAACTTGCTTTCGTTAATTCCATATCCGAAAATGCTTATTCTAACGAAATTGTGGCACAAGAATTGCTCAATATTCTTGATGTTCGTCAGGAAAAAGCTTTCCGTGATTATTACAAATTGAGTGAAGATAAAGAATTAAACATTGATAATATAGCGCTTGAACGGAATTGGCTGTTAACAGGAGGTTCTACAGACAGAGAAAGGACTTCTGTTTATATTTTGCGAGATTTTCGAGAAGGTAAAATCGGAAAATTTATCCTTGATAAACTTCCGCAATAAAACCCTCTCCCGAATTTCTAAGTTCGCCCAAGCTCACTAAGAAATTCCGCCCTCTCACAAAGAGAGAGGGCTTGTTTGTGGTATTATCATAAATATGAAAAGGTTATATTCATCTACATCACTTGAAAATGCCAAAAATTTAAGAAGTAATCAAACAGATTGTGAAAATATCATTTGGCAAAATTTAAGAGCAAAAAGACTAAATAATATAAAATTCAGACGGCAAGTACCAATAGGAAAATATATAGTTGATTTTATTAATTTGGATAAAAAATTGGTTATAGAACTGGATGGTTCACAGCATTTAGATGCAATACAATATGATAATAATCGAACAGAATATTTAACAAATTCAGGCTATAAAGTTGTAAGGTTTAATAATAATGACATTATTAACAATCTTGAATCTGTTTTAAATAAAATAGTTGAGGAATATAATAAGTTATAGACAAATTGCCCTCTCTCTTTGTGAGAGGGCGGAATTTCTTAGTGAGCTTTGGGCGAACTTAGAAATTCGGGAGAGGGTAAGCGCCTCTTTATAGCCTGTGCTCGGCTTAAATAAAAACCCTGACTTCATTGAAATCAGGGGAAAAAATTTGTAGGGGAAAAATTAAATTGGAGTTATTATATGTAAAAAAACTTATGCTATATGCAGCAACGATTTATTATATGCTGCAATAAAATTCATCTGTTCCAACAACAATTCCGACTTATCAACAAAAGGTTCTGCTGTTGCCGCAACGGTTGTTGTTACTTGGTCTTTATAAATATCTTGTAATTTTTTGTCAATCTTTTTTAAATTTGCTAATGCCATAACTCTTATCTCTCTCTTATTTAATCATCTCTCGTATATATATAAAGTATATACTCAATTGAAAATTTCACTTCGGAGTCTTTTTGTTACATTTCGTTACATTGAGCAAGATTTGTTCATATTTTGGCAAATTTTTGAAATAAAATGTTTTTATATACTTGTAGGGAAAATAGGAAAGTACTATGTCTGAACAAGTTAATACGGTTAATATACCGAGCATTCAAAATAAAAGAGTTGTAACATTTAGGGGAACAAATCAGCCGACTATGCTGGGAGTAACAGGAGTTCCAACATCCGGCCAATCAACAAGCATGCAGGGCGGAACAAATATTCCACAATCTGTTGGCGAAACCCAAATTGGTAACAGAGTCAAAAACAGTTCCGAAATGGGACAAAACCCTTATACTCTGCCTGTTGCACTCGGTACTTGGTATGCAATTGCGCAGGGAATGGACAAATTCGGTGAAAAATGCGGCGGGAAATACGAAGATAGTATTTTGGGAAAAATTACGGGAAAAGCTGATGCTTTTTCTGATGCTGTAAGTAACAGTAAACTGGGCAAATCTTGGTTCGGACGAACTATAGGAAATGCGTATAGTTCTGTTGCGGGATATCTAGACAGAATTACAAGCAACCCTAAAAATCGTGTTCTTTATGCTCTAAGAAACACACACACGATGCCTGAATGTAAAATGGTAATCGGTCCGGCAGCAGGTGTAGACGGATTTTTCGTAATGGACACAAAATCCGTATTTGAAGAATTTTTAAAACCTGCCGAAAATGCAATTCAACTGAAACAATACGGATATGATAAAGCTTATATAGATCAATTCCTTGATAGCGTAAAAGGATTATCTAAACCGGAAAAATTATTAAAACTTCAAGAAGAAGAACTCAAATATTTCGGAGTAAAAGCTGCTGATATCGCGGGAAAAACTCCGGAAGAAATCGCAGACCTGCTAAAAGAATTAAAAATTACAAAAGGTCTTGGTTTTAAAGATATTAAACAATTTGAACAATTTACAAATGAAAAATACGTCTTAGAACATTTAGAAGATTTTAAAAATATCCTGAAAAACGGAGATCAAAAACTTAAAATCGTTATTTGGAAAAAAGACGGCAAAATGGGAAAAGTTACAAGCCACCTTTTCGGTCGTGAATTAGGTTTGCAAGAGTTAGCAAATAAAACAGAACTCTTAACTACAGGAGCAAAGACAAAATTTGGTAAATTTATAGGCAAGAGTTTTGCATACCTGACAGAAGGCTGTACAAACAGATTTGCAGGCGGAAAACTTGCGGTACTTATGCAGGCATTCATCTTTGCAGATATGTTTATCCATGCAGCAAAAGCGCCTAGCGGTGAAAAAGGTAAGACGTTGGCTGAAAGATTTGTCAATGACTTCACCTACTTCCTTGCTTTACCTTTGGGTATTGGTTTAATGCACATGGTCGGCGGTTTGAAATACTTAGGAATGACAAAAGAACAAGTAGAATCATATCGTCAATTATTGAAAATATTTAACGAAAATCACGCTTCATACAGTAAAAATATGTATAAAATGCGCAAAAAAGTTTTAGAAAAACAACTCACAGCAGGAGTTAAAAACCCATTCCTTAAGTTGTTGAAAAAAGGCGCAAACTTACTGACTATAGGTATAGAAAGAATGAAACCATACGTATCTAAAGATAAAGTGAACCTGAATTGGTTGAGAAAATCAAAATACTTCGGCAAAAACGCCTTAGGTTATGCAATCAGGTTTATAATCCCAATGTTTTTACTGTCACCAATGTTTGCTAAATGGACAACTCAAGCAACACATAAAATCTTCGGCCGTCCGACAAACTCGGTTTTAGATGAAGATGCCGAAGAAGAAACAGAAGAAACGGCAAACGCAAATCATCAACAACAACCAAACAAACCGGAACAAGTACAAACTCCGGATGCGGTAAAACCGACAGAAGCTCAAACAGCAATTCCAAGAAAACCGGAAGAATATCCGAGCGATACCAATCTGATTAAGCTAAACGCAGCAGGTAAAAAACCGCAATCCGCTAACAGCAACAATCCGAACGAAGAACTTGAACCTGTGAGAACTTACATTCCGTCACCTCAAGGGGTAGTTTTGCAAAGTCCTGATATGTCTGCGGTTGAAGAAGCATTGGCAAATGCTGACAGAGTGGAACAGCAAGGTTATGAATTGCTAAGATCTCTGTAATTCCCCGATAGGAGTATTTGCAACGGGACAGAAAGTGTGTTATAATGCAGTAAGCTCTGTATAGGCGTTAATTTTGTTCCTACATTTACATAAATAGGGAGAGTTAACTCCAAGGTCATTGAAGTATACCCGCCGATATACTTTATCGCCAGCGGGAAACGGATTATACCGGGTTCTCACCCACCTGCTGAGCTTAGCAGGTAACAAAATCCGCTTATACGGGGCTTTTATCGTTTTTACAACTTGCAAGGCTAACCGCAATATGTTATACTTATAGCAGGGTAGGTGTATATGCAGAAAATTTCAGCACTAATTTTATCGGATGAAATTTCAACAAATGAAGTCTTAAAACTGTTTATTAGTGAATATGACAATATTGACCTGCTTGAATCTTCCAAAAATTATACGGAAATTCTTGATATATTGTCTAATACAATAGGGAAATCCGTCTTTATTGTAGATTTATCCAATAACAAACAGGAAAAACTTGATTTAATCCTAAAAATTTCACAACAATGTCCTGATTGCAGTATACTCGCACTTTCTGATAATCCTTCCGTTGATTTGATTATAAAAATTATGAGAGCCGGAGCTAAAGAATTTATCCCGGTACCGATTATCAAAAACGAATTTATTGAAGCTTTAAACAAACTTATATATAAATTTAATGAACCGAAAAGAAACAACAAGTGTAAAATAATCTCTGTTTTTTCAAACAAAGGCGGTATCGGTAAGACATCTTTAGCATCTAATTTGGCTTTAGAATTAGCAAAAATCACAAAAGAAAATGTTGCTCTGATTGATTTAAATTTTCAAATGGGCGATATTACGACTTTCTTAGATTTAAAGCCATCATTTAATATTTCATATATGCTTGAAAATATAGATAAAATAAATGAAACATTTTTATTAAGCACTTTAGAAAGGTATAAAAACACCAATCTATATGTGCTCGCAGACCCACCGTATTTCAAACAAGCCGACAACATTCAACCAAAACAAATAACAAGACTTTTTAACACTCTAAAAGACACTTTTTCATATATTATAGTTGATGCGGAAGCAAGTTTTGATGGGAAAAACATAGCTGCACTTGACAATTCTGATGTAATTTTTCTCGTTACGGTTGCAAACCTTCCGGCTTTACGCAATACTCAAAGATGCTTGGAACTGTTTGAAAAACTTGGCTACGATAAAGATAAAGCAAAAATAATCGTTAACCGCTATATGGAAAACGATGAAATTAAAGATACTGACGTCGAAAAAGTCCTTTCAAGACCTATCTATTGGAAAATCCCGAATAACTATTTTGCAATAATGTCCGCAATAAATAAAGGAGTACCGGTAAGCGTCAGCAATCCGACTACAAATGTCGCTCAAAGCTACAAAGACTTAGCCCAAAACCTTACAGATAACCTATATAAACAAAACATGGTTCAAAAATTTGAGAATATTCTTAACAATCAATAGGAGAAAAAATGGGATTAGCACAACGTTTCAAAGATAAACTTGAGAAAAAAAATATATTTGAAGAAAATACAAACTCTAAAGAGCTGAATTTTGTTTCAAAACCGATAACCGATAGTTTTACGGTTCAGCCAAAAGAACTTCATTCCGGGGTATATGAGCCTGTAAAAAATATTTCCGAATTGGTTTGCGCAACTTTTGCAAACAGCAATTATGAAAATCTTGAAACTGAAATAATTGATAAAATAAGGAAAACCCCGTATTGGGCAGAATATTCCGGACAACAACAAGAAAAAATGATTGGTGCGTATTTTGAAAAAAGATACAAAGGAGAATATACTTCTTCAATAAAGAACGAATTTATTAAAAATATTTTAGCACTTGCAAATAATCGTTAGAAATTATCTGTCGTTATTCATCTCTCGTAGTTTTTTCAACTGATCCCTGATTTGCGCAGCACGTTCAAAATCGAGTATTTTTGCAGCTTTGTGCATATCTTTTTCAAGTTTATCAATAAGTTTCGGTAAATCTTTTTTATCAATACCAAGTTCAACCATTTCCTCAGCTACAATGTCTTCCAAATCACGATAACTTGCAACAAGGGAAAGAAGATTATTTTCTATAGGTTTTTTAATTGTTTGAGGAATAATACCATACTTTTTATTATACTCAATTTGTAATAACCTGCGACGCTCAGTTTCTTTTATTGCCCTATCCATCGAGTCGGTAATCTTGTCAGCATACATTATAACCTCACCGCAGGCATTTCTTGCCGCCCTGCCGATTGTTTGAATTAAACTTGTATCCGAGCGTAAAAATCCTTCCTTATCTGCATCCATAATAGCAACAAGAGAAACCTCCGGAATGTCCAACCCTTCTCTTAAAAGATTTACACCAATCAACACATCAAATTCTCCAAGACGTAAATCTCGCAGAATTTCAACACGCTCGATTGATTTAATTTCACTATGCAAATACCTGACCCTGATTCCTTCTTGTACAAAAAAGTCAGTCAAATCCTCAGCCATTCGCTTTGTCAGCGTAGTAATAAGTATTCTTTCATCTTTTTCTGCACGCTTTTTAATTTCGGATTTTAAATCTTCAATTTGAGTATCAATAGGGCGCACAGAAATCTTAGGATCTAATAATCCGGTAGGTCTGATAATTTGTTCTACAATTTGTGATGAAGTATTCCGTTCAAACTCTGCCGGCGTTGCAGAAATATATATTTTTTGCCCGACCCTGTTAAAAAATTCTTCATTAGTAAGCGGTCTATTATCCTTTGCACAAGGCAATCTGAAGCCATAATCTACAAGAACTTTTTTTCGTGCGGCATCACCATGACTCATTCCTTTAATCTGCGGCAAAGTCACGTGAGATTCATCAACAACTACCAAAAAATCTTCAGGGAAATAATCTAAAAGTGTTGCAGGCGGAGTTCCGGGAGCTCTACGCTCAATTATTCGTGAATAATTTTCAATTCCAGTACAATATCCCATTTCTTTAATCATTTCAATATCATACTTTACTCGCTGTTCTAAACGCTGAGCCTCTATTAATTTATTATCATTATTTAATTCAACCAATCGTTGCTGAAGCTCTTGTTTAATCAAATCAATCGTTTCTTCTACATTATCATCATCCGATAAATAATGAACCGCCGGATAAATTACAACAGATTGCAAATTTTCTATAATTTCACCGGACACATTGTCTATTTTTACAATTCGCTCAACCTCATCTCCAAAGAAATAAAATCTTGTTATAATTTTTTCATAAGCAGGCATAATTTCAACAATATCGCCCCTTACTCGAAACGTAGAACATTTTAATTCAATATCATTCCGTTCATAACGAACACTGACAAAGTATTTTAACAAATCATCCCGCTCAATTTCATCACCGACTTTAATCTCAACAGACCCCTTAAAATAATTTTCAGGCAAACCCAAACCGTATATACAACTTACAGAAGATATTACAATAACGTCATTTCGTTCATATAAACTTCTTGTCGTATTATGTCTTAATCTGTCAATTTCTTCATTTATAGAAGACGATTTTTCAATATATGTATCAGTTCTCGGGATATAAGCCTCCGGCTGATAATAATCGTAGTAACTGATAAAATACTCAACTGCATTTTCAGGAAACAACTCCTTAAATTCATTATATAACTGCGCAGCCAAAGTTTTGTTATGTGCAATAATCAATGTTGGTTTTTGAACTTGCTCAATAACATTAGCTATGGTAAAAGTCTTTCCGGAGCCGGTAATTCCTAACAGGGTCTGCGTATCATACCCTTTATTTAAACCGTCAACCAATTCAGCTATAGCCTTAGGTTGATCACCAGAAGGTCTATATTTCGATGATATTTTAAACTTTCGCTGCTCCATATAAATATTGTAGCACCAAAGGTCTATTAATTAAACTTCTCCGGCACATCAGTAATAATATTGATTTGAACATTATCTTCATAATCCTCATTGTTACCCTTGATATGTTCATAAGCCGACTGCGCTAAATAATTTGCCATAATAGAAAGATTTACTACAAACATTGCAGAGCAACATGCAATAAATCCCCAATGATTGAACGGTAAATGGAAAACAAAATACAAATATGCTACCGGTCCGACCAAAACTACGTTTACAAAAAGTAATTGAGGAATAAAAAATAAAAAACTTACCAATACATCAACACAAGATTCAAAAACAACTTTCAAATTAAAACCTTGCATAACCTTCAAATACTTAGCAAACGATAAATATGCAGTTAATAATATGGAAAATAGTAGTGACCAAACTATAATTGAATAAATTTGCTGTACATGAGGCAATTCAACCGGAATATGTATAGCCGTGAGCAACTTACCCAAAAAACCCAACACGACAGCGTAAGGCACAATAACAATAAGCGATTTTACAATAGAAATACCAAGTTCTATCGGATTTAATGACAAAATAACTTTCTTATTCAATCTGACATTATGTATTCCTTGTGATAAAAGACCCAAAACCAATAGCCCGACAATAGAACCATAAAACGTAAATAATGCCATTTTACCAACAAGAAACAACTTTACAATAAAATATACAGGTATTGCAAACAAGCATATTTTAAGATAAGACTTGTCTTCATTTAATGCGTCATTGAAAGAATCTACAATGGATGCCATAAAACCTCCTAATTATATCAAACTCCGGTAATAGTCTATATTATCGGAGTTTGCTTACTATAATATCATTAACCTTGAATTAAACGTTTTAATTCTGCCGGTTTAGAAGATTTAGATAAAGCATCTTCTATTGTTACCAGACCTTTTTTATACAACTCTGCAAGAGCAGATTCCAAAGTCTGCATACCTGCTCCTGAACTTGTTTGAATAGTTGAATATATTTGTGCCGCTTTTGCCTCACGAATCAGGTTTGCAACAGCAGGAGTAACAACCATTATTTCCTGAGCCATTACACGACCCTTTTGAGAACCGTCAGGCTGACGTTTTGGAAGCAGAGTTTGTGAAAATACCGCAACCAAAGAGTTTGCCAACTGTACACGAATTTGTTGTTGTTGACCTTCAGGGAATACGTCAATAATACGGTCAATAGTTTGAGAAGCTGATGAAGTGTGCAAAGTTCCAAACACCAAGTGACCTGTTTCAGCAGCCGTCAGCGCTAATGCAATAGTTTCGTGGTCACGCATCTCACCGACCAGAATAATATCAGGGTCTTCACGAAGTGCGGATTTTAAAGC
>CAMGGL010000025.1 GCA_946055575.1 uncultured Candidatus Melainabacteria bacterium | reverse complement strand
GCGGGGGTAATTCAGTGGTAGAATGCCTCCTTGCCAAGGAGGATGTCGCGAGTTCGAGCCTCGTCTCCCGCTCCATAAAGAGAAGTCCTGAAAAGGGCTTCTTTTTATTAGATTAAGTCAAAGGGCGACGAACGAGCGACAAAGCGAGTTGCGTGAGCAAGCTGAGGCTGGAGTGCTTTTGTTGTAAGGGCTGCAAGCCCTGTAAACAAAACACGGAATTGCCGTTAAACGCGAGCGAACAAGACACGAGCCTCGTCTCCCGCTCCATAAAGAAGAAGGTTTCAAGACCTTCTTTTTTATTGCTTAAATTTTATGTGTAATCTGTGGGTAATTCAATTTTCAAAACTTAAACACAATATAGTGAAACTAAAACACAGACTTGTGCAACTTTAATAAAAATAAGCCCTCATTAAGAGGGCTTATTGGTGTAAGAGTTAAGAATTTCCAACTTTCCGGTTACACAAGCTTCTATTTATTACAATTACTTATCTTGAGAAAAGTTGACGTTCGAGTCTTCTACGTCTTACAAGACCATTGCATTTTCGGCCTTTACTGTAAATCCATCTGTCAAATTGTTTTGCTGCGCCACTGAAATCGTTGCTATTAACATATTTAAGAAGGGCAGAACCTTTAAAATTACCTTCGCCTACGTTGTATGCAAATGATACTAATGCATCAAATTCATTCTGTTTAAGCTTAACTTTTACATATTTTTTTACAGCTTTGACGGCTTGTTTTACATCTTGTTTTAAATATTTCTCTGCCTTTTTTTTATCTATCCTCTGTCCCGGTTTTACACCTTTGGTATGTCCATATCCTATTGTGAGTGTTCCTCGATATTTATCACCCTTTTGGATAAATCTCAGGTTTGGATCTAAATCATCATATGTGTAAAGTACTAATTGTTCTTCTCCTTTAATGAGATTATAAGCAGCGCCTGACGGGTCAAGTTTTGAAGGCTTCTTATAAATTTTCCCTTCTCTTTTTACATTATTGTTTTTTATAGGAGTGTAATCATTATCTATATCGTTATTGTTTACAAAGTCTGACATTTCCAAAGCTTCTTTTGCGCTACCAAATTTAAAGACTAAGTTAGCACTTTGATTTTTGTTTCCATTGGTAACATGTGTTGAAAAAGCTGTGTGATTTGAATATATTTTTGTATCTTTCGTTTTGTAATTATTTTTTAAATTAGTATTTAAATCATTGCTAAGCTCCCTTTTTTTATACAAACCAATTGCACCAAGCAAGTCGGACTTACTTAAAACGGCTGAGGTATTATTCTCTTTTACATTATCAGCTACGGCATTAAATACGTCCAACTGATATTGTGTCATTTTTATTCCGTCGCATTTGATCCATTCACCTTTGTCCTTATCGTATTTTGCGAGTTTGCCATCATTGTTCATACGGTAAATTGCTCCGTTATTTTCAAAGGAAACACCTTTTTCCATTTTGATTGTTTGAGTTTTACCGGTTGTTACGTTAAATATTTTTGCCTCGTGATATTCCTTTTCGAAAGAAAATGCAACTACTGAAGATTGTGCTTTTATCCCATTACTTATATAAGCAGAAATTTTGTTTTCAGATTCAAATGCCTTTGGATTTTTTACATCATATGATTTTTTCAAGTTTTCTTTCAAATCATTCTGCAATGTTGCAGGCGCATCGTTATATTGATCAATTGCGGATTGAATATCATCAGCACTTAAAACAGTTGAACCATCTTTGCTTTCATCATTGTTGTTTGCAACTGCAAATAGAGCTCTGTATTGATAGTCTGAAACTTTTATTTCGGAGAGAGTAGTTGTTTTCTTTGTATTTTTATTAAAAACACTTAATTTACCATCTTTGTTCATTTTGTAACTGTAATTTTTATTTTCAAAAGTTACTCCAGCTTCCATTTTGATGGTAGAGTTTTTATTTTTAGTGACGTTATTCACTCGTATCTCAAAATAGTTCCCCATTATTATCCCCTTTTCTTTTCTTAAATCCCCTATACTTATATAAAGTATTTTAATACTCCAAAAATTGTTTAATTGTTACAAAAGATTAATAAAATTGTGTCCAAAATATTTACACATCTATTCCAAAAAAGTTAAGGTGTATGAGTGAAACCTGGTCAATATTTTGCACATATGTCATTCTAATTTTGCGGATTTTCGGTAGAGTGAGCGAGTGCAACGAGCAAAACTCGTAAGTGCAACGGACACGATTGAGCGGCTAAATTCGACAGTATTTAAAACCGAAAAAAGTGTTCTACATACTCGAATAATCCAAGACAATTTCAGGCTCTTTAAAAACTTAGTTTAGTAAAAATTCAAGGCATAATTTTGAGAAATCTTCTTCAAAATGTAAAAATAAATCTTCTGCGTGGCAGCCGTTTTTGTATTCTTTGTACTTTTTGGGGCAAACGGCTTTTTCGTAAAGCTCTTTTGTGTGCCAAGGATGAACTGTTGGGTCGTTTTCTCCCGCGACAAAAAGGGTTGGGGCTTTGATTTTATTCATGACATCAATCGGTTTAATCTTTTTTAGGAAAATCGGATAAGGACGAATTGATGCAAATCGTTCCAATTCAAATTTTTTGAAAGTTTCGCCCCACGCTTCTTTTTTCCACATTTCATTTTCGATTTTATCAAAATCGGCAGGCGCAGATACTGCGATTACTTTATCAATAAAACGACTTTTGGAAGCGTAAATGATAGAAATTGCAGCACCTAAAGAAAAACCGGCAAGGTATATTTTTTTATAATTATTTTTTCTGGCAAACCTCACAACACAATCCATATCCATTATTTCTTTTGAGGTGAAAGTATAAAACCCTCCGCTTTTTCCGTGACCTCTAAAATCAAAAGAAATAACATCATAAAATTTTGCAAACATCTCGGAAATTTTGCAAAAAGCCTCCGAATCTTTTGTCATACACCACCCGGGTGCTACAATAACTACTTCATCATGGTTGTTTCTATAGTAGTTTATTGCGATATTAATATTATCTTTTGTGTGTATTTCTATATTTTGCATGTGCAGTTTTCGTACCACTCCTTTAAATCTTTTCTTTTAACTTTTCTTGTGGAAGTTTTTGGAAGTTCATCTCTATGTAAAACTACAACAGTAGGAGCTTTGTATGGGGCAAGATTTGCATCTGCTAATTTTTTAACTTCCGTTTCAAGTAATCTTTGAATTTCTTCATCTGTTTCTTTTTGCAAATCATCCGATGGGCAAATGATTGCCCCGACTTCTTCTGTTCCGGCTTTGTTTCCTGACTTGATCGTCAAAGACATTACGCAAACTTCCTTAATGAGTTCGGAAGTTTCCAAAACCGCCTCAACTTCCTCAGGGAAAATCTTTTTGCCACCGCCTAAGACAATCATATTTTTAATTCTGCCTGTAATTTTGATAAACCCTTGCTTATCAATTTCACCGATATCGCCTGTGTGGAACCAGCCATTCTCATCTATTACTTCTTTAGTCATTTCAGGTTTGTTGTAGTACCCTTGCATAACATTTGGCCCTGTTGCAAGGATTTCACCGTTATCTGCGATTTTAACCATTACAGACGGCAATGCTTGACCGACTGTACCGATTTTTGAATGTCCGTAACGGTTTGTTGAAATTGTCGGAGATGTTTCGGTTAAGCCATAACCTTGAAATACAGGAATACCAATTCTTTCAAAAAATTCGGCAACGCTATCCTCTAATGGAGCTCCTCCACAGATAAAACATTCCAATCTGCCGCCCAAACCGTCAATTACGGATTTAAACATTAGTCGTCTTAATTTACGAGGTGCAAATTTTGCCAATCCGTAAAGAAATTTAAACGCTTTTTGTGCAGTTTCGGGCTGTTTTTTTATTTGCTTATCAATACTGTTTTTGAGCATTTTTGCAACAAGCGGAACGACAATCATGTTTGTAATTCCTTTTTCTTTCATCGTTGTTGTTAATTCTTTAGGATTTAAAGATTTAATGTAAACAATTTTTGCTCCCATATAAAGCATCCCGAAAAATCCGCAATCAAGTTCTAACAAATGATTTAGAGGTAAAATTGACAGTAAGGTATGTTCGTTTGTTAATTTAAACATCACCTCAAAATCGCGAAGTTGAGAATAAATATTTCCAAAACTAATCATAACCCCTTTCGGATTACCTGTTGTGCCTGAGGTGTATACAATTAATGCTGTTTCATCTAAGGTTCTCGGTCTGCCCAAATCTTTTTCAATATCTGCCTCTAGTGCGGATACCCTTTGAATCGGCGCAATATCATTATCATTTACCCACTCATCGTCAAGAACATATATATGTTCAATAGATGAAACATTATTTTTAACTTCAATAGCATGTTCCAGATAATGACTTGAACATAGTAAAATTCGCGGATGACAATCGTTTAAGATATGTGTATGCTCAGGTACCGTTAATTTTACATCTAACGGAACAGTTATTGCACCCGTTTGAATTGAACCAAACATACCTATTGAAAATTCAGGTCTGGATTCGCAAATTATTGCAATTCTTTCTCTTCTTTGAACCCCGACTGTTTCAATTAAGTAATTTGCAAATTTCTTTGCTTTTCTTGAAATCTCAATATAACTCAATTCTTCATAACCGTCTTTTGTTTTTAAAGATAATGCTTTTACCTGTCCGTAAATATCACTTTTTTCCTGTATTAAATCAAGGAAATTTGAATGTAATTTGTGGTCAATTTTGTAGAATTGTCTACGTTCTAAAGATTTTTTCATAAAGTTTACACGTTTTTGAAGCTCGTGTGCAATATCTTTTTCATCGGTTAATTCGTTATAATCATTGCTTGTGATTGGCTGCCCAAATTGAATAACGATTTCATTAAACAATTTCGGCAGTACACGTGTTTTTCCCCAAGTTTCAAATCCACCTTTAATTGCAAACGGGATAATCGGTGCGTTGGTGGCTTTTGCCATTAACCCTACACCTCGATTGAATTTGCAAAGTTCACCGTTAGGGGTAAATTTACCTTCAGGAAATATTATAACGGCTTCACCTGAGTTGAGTTTTTGATTAGCACTTTCGATTGCCTCTAAGCCTTTTCCAAACTTCAACGGCAGCACATTGTAATATTTTAACAAATGTCTAACAATGGGAACTTTAAATGCCGCAGGCCCTGTAACAAACCACAACTGACGATTTGTTGCCATTTGAATTATGAATGGGTCTAAATGACCTGTGTGGTTACCCGCTAATATTACCTTTCCTTTTCTCGGAATATTTTCTGCACCCTCAACTCTATATTTGAATAAAATCAAGAAAATTTGTCCTAATGTCGCTTTCAACAAGAAATATCTGAAAGATTTATCAAATACCAGAACTAATGCTGCAAACGCAAATGATAAAGCTGCAATGCCTCTAAATACATTCAAAGGATTTATAAAACCTATGATATTTGCAACAATTGCGGTTCCCAGCAAAAAGCTTAAGGTGCTGAATGTCAACTGTAGCCCGAAAATCTTACCACGAACTCTGTCAGGTGTAATTTTTTGTAAAATTGTATCAAGCATTACAATTACAACTGCATCTGCCACTCCAATCGGTATAAGCCACATCCACGCGCTTTCCATAGATTTACATAAAGGTGCTGTAACTAAAGCTAAACACAATACGATAAAACTGCTAGCAAACAGGTGCGGAATACGCATTATCCTTGCAAAATAAATGGCAGCTCCCATGCCGGCAACTATCCCAATACCCAAAAGTGTTCTAAGATAAGTCAAATCTGAAAATGCTAAACCATAGTAATCGGTAATTAAAGCGTTTAAGCTGTTGGAAAAAACGGCTACAATAAATTGTAATCCAATTGAAAGGCCGACAAGATAGAATGCTTTTTTATGCTTTTGTAAGTAGTTAAACGCAACAGTCATATCATTTGTTTTTTCTCTTTTAACAAAATATTTTTGAGGAATTATAAATTTTATTAATGCTGCAAATACAGAAGCAATTAAATACATTCCTGCAACAATTGAAAAAGCCTTTATATATCCAAGATTAGTTAAGTAATTAGCGGCAAAAGCGCCAAATAAAAGTGCAATTGCTCCAATTGATGAGGTTAAAGCGTTTGCAAATTTCAATTGTTCGCTTTGAACAACATTTGTAACTGCTGACATTTTTGCCGGATAGAAAAATGCCGCTCCTGTTCCTAAAATAAATGCAAAAAGATAGATTAAATTAGCATTTAAATGAGGTAGCATAAATATTATAATTACAACCGTTACTGCTCTAAATAAGCAGCTTATTGATAAAATAGCTTTTCTTGAAAATCTGTCACACAATGCCCCCGAAAACGGACTTAATAAAAATTGCGGCAAAAGAAAAACAAAAAACATTGTGGCAATTGATTTTCCTGCGCTTCCTGACATCTGTAGCAGTACGGCAACAAGTAAAAATTGTATAATTGCATCCGAAGAATGTGAAAATACCTGACCTAAAAATAATTTATCAAATTCAAAATTCGCAAGCGGTCCAAACTTCTTTTTTATATTATACATTCTATACCCCTCTCAACTTCAATATTATTCAATATTAGCTTGTTATTACTTAATAGGCAAATTTGTTAAACAAAATTTGCGAAATAAAAAAAGCGGACAATGCCCGCTTTTTTTTTGTTCCTATATCCTAATTCTTTTCCTTTTATTTTCCTAATTCCAACGATTGTTTATTTGTTTATGCAATAAAGTTTGTTCCAAATCTGTTTGCTCCGTGAAAAAATGATTGTTTCATCATTTGAGTCAAGGTCTTTTTCACAACTCTTTTATCGCTTAATTCAACTTCATTTAAAGCCTTTGATGTATCTTTATATGTATTTGTAACCGCGTCAGAAAATAACAGCACTGTAGCCATTTCTTTGTCCTCTCTTTATTTAAACTCTTTTTCTTTATTTAACTCTTACATATATATAAAAACTTCGTTTAAAAAAATATTGACTTTTTATATTCAATTTATATAACTTTTGTTACATAACTTTACAATTCACCTCAAATATTAAAGTTCATCACTAATTGTGCCGATATATTGAGTAATAAGTTATGAAAGGATTGTTTAATGGGACTATCTTCATCACAGGCAAGATTACTGACGATAACTGCGAGATTGACTTCTAACGAATATGAATCTCAGCAGATTTCTAATGCAAAAATGCGTCTTGCTACACAATCTGAACAAGCAAGTAGCGAATATATTTCTGCATTAAATTCTCAAAAACTGATGTTCACAACTTATGATGCACAGGGTTCTCCTGTTACGGAAAACCTTACTGCTAACGCTTTATTTTCTTATTCGGATTTAAAAAATCAGTATGCGTTAGTAAATTCGCACGGGCAAGTTTTATTACCGTCTGCGGATGTAAAAAACTTTGAAAACTCAAACAATTTAAGTGAATTTTTACGTTCTTACGGTGTAACTAAAATGTATAAATCCGAAACCTTACAAACAAATGCTGAACTGTTAGAAAGTGCAGAATATCAAGGTTATTACAATAATTGGATAAATGCTATTCAAGAACTGAAAACTAAAACCTATACAGAACAAGATGAGGCAGGTAATGAAGTTACTCTAACGTCTGATCAAAAATATCAGTTAGAAAAGGCAAATACTTACAATCTGTATATGGAAGCATTAGAAGGATATCAAGATGCGGTTCTTAAGTATGAAACCGGTGTTTCCATTGATGTTGATGCGTATTTGACAAGATTAACAGAAGCAAAAGCTGCTTATAGTAATACTATTACTTATGATACTTGGTTACAATCTCAATTGGCTTATGAGACCACTACTCAAAAGGCTGCAGATGGTACGGAGATTACTGTTACAAATGAAACGGCTTTGTATTCTGATGTGAAAAAATATTTTGCAGCTCAGGAAGAAATGGTAATGGAGGCTAAAAGTTTAGGTTGTACATCTGAAGAAGATATGTATGTTTATTCCGATGAATCAAAAGCAAGATGGTATACAAATCTTTGGTACAGGCTAAACGGTGAATCAACGGATAAATCAGCACAAGGAGCTAATCAATCCAATTACGAAATACTTGATGCAAAATTGGCTTCAAGTTCTCAATGGATACAAGATGCGCTAAGTCAAGGAGTTATAACCATTGAGGCTGCAACTTATATGAAAGAACCAAATCTTGTTCCTGATTCAAACAGACCTTTGACGCTTCAGTTAAAAGGCATCAGCTGGACACCTAAAGAGTATACCTCTTGTACTGATTTTACGACAGAAGATGATGAAAGGGCAATTGCAAAAGCTGAAGCAGAATATAACAGAAAAAATAACGAAATTTCAGCAAAAGATAAGAAATATGAAAACAAAATCAAAACGTTGGATACCGAACATAATGCTTTGCAAACAGAGTATGAATCCGTTCAATCCGCGATGAGCAAAAATATTGAAAGGTCGTTTAAAGCTTTTTCATAATAATTAAAATGATATTTTCCCCTACAATTTTCACTACCCCTCCTGTTTATAGTATAATAAATCTATTAACGGAGGTTTTTTTTATGAGAACAATTACTCTAATAAATGGTGACGGAATAGGTCCTGAAATATCAAAAAGCGTAACAGATATTATAGCGGCTGCAGGTCTTGATATAAACTGGGATATTCAAACTGCAGGTTCTGATGTTATTGAAAGTGAGGGTGTTCCTTTACCTGATAGAGTTCTAAAATCCGTCAGAGCAAACAAAGTTGCGTTAAAAGCTCCTGTTACAACGCCAATTGGTAAAGGTTTTCGTTCTGTTAATGTACAGTTGAGAAAAGAGCTTGATTTGTATGCGAATTTAAGACCTTGTAAAAATCTTCCGGGTGTAAAAACCAGATTTGAAAATGTTGATTTGGTTGTAGTAAGAGAAAATACAGAGGATTTGTATGCAGGAGTAGAAGAACAGGTTGATGATAATACTGCTCATAGTATTAAAATAATCACTCGTTCAGCATCTGAGCGCATTTGTCGTTTTGCTTTTGATTACGCTGTGAAAAACAATAGGCATGAAGTTTGCGCTGTTACTAAAGCAAATATTATGAAATTGTCTGATGGTTTGTTTTTGCAGGCTTTTAGAGCTGTTGCCGGTGAATATCCGCAAATTACAACAAGAGAAATTCTGGTGGATAATCTTTGTATGCAACTTGTTCAAGACCCTACAAGGTTTGATGTTTTGGTTTTACCAAATCTTTACGGGGATATAGTTTCGGATTTGACGGCAGGTTTGATTGGTGGTTTGGGAGTTGCTCAAGGTGCAAATATCGGTAAAGATTGTGCGGTTTTTGAACCTGTACATGGTTCAGCACCTGATATTAAAGGTTTAAACAAAGCTAATCCTACGGCTTTGTTGCTGTCTGCGGTTGAAATGCTTAAGTATATTGATGAGGTTTCTGTTGCCGAAAAAATAGAAAAAGCATTGTTTAAGACTTTATCTGACGGGCATAAAACCGTCGATATCGGCGGAAATCTATCAACTACCGAATTTACGGAAAAAATAATCGAAAATTTGTAAGTAATTATTGTGGAAGCTTAATGCAAAATTCTGTTTTTACATTTTCTTCACTTGTGACAACAATTTCTCCGCCGTGAGCTTGCGTAATTTGTTGTGACAGGTACAAGCCTAAGCCTGTTCCGACTTTTCTCAATTTTTTTGCTGCGGAATAATATTTGTTAAATATCATTTTTATATCCTCTTGAGAAATACCCTGTCCGTAATCAATAACGGAGATTGTTGTAAATCCTGTAATCTCGCCGATTTCGATATCAATAGGCTTTTTAGTATTGCTGTGGTCTATTGCGTTTGTTATTAAATTCTTGATGACGCGTTTTAACTGCATAGCATCAGCGTTTATCGTGTATTTTTCTTTCGGGTGGATGTAATTAATCTCGATTTTTTCGGCGTTTGCAATAGGCTGCATTTCCGCAACGATATTTTTGATAAGTGAATTTAGCTCAATATCTTCTTTAATCAGTTGAATACCTTTTTCCTTAAGTTTATAAGTTTCAAGAAGTATTTGAACAAGTTCAAGCAAACTGTTGTTTGAAGCTTTCATTGTTTCCAGAGCAAAGGTTTGTTTATCTGAAATTTCGCCGAATTTTCTTGCCAAAAATAAATCTATCATATTAGCTGCTGCAACGATAGGAACTTTTAAGTCGTGAGTTAGTGTTGCAACAAAGTCCTCTTTTAAGTTTTCAACTTCTTTTTCTGTTGTAATGTCTTTTATAATTAACACAAATCTCTTTTTTTCAAGTGATGATAAAGGTTGTGCGGTTATTGCAAAATTGTTCGTCGGAGTATGTTTTATGAAGATTTCGGTATTATTTAATTTGGAGATTGTGATATTTTCTTCGTTAACCGGTTGTATAAAATCAAGAACATTTTTCCCAATAATATCTTTACCTTTTATCCCGAACCATTTTAAAATTTTTGGAGTTGCTCTTAGTATGTCGTAGTTCTCATTTATAATCAAAATTCCGTCAGAAAGAGAGTTGATAACAGATTCCAGTAATTTGTTCTGCCGCATAAGCTCGGCTTGATATTCGATAATCATTTTTTCACGATCGTTTAGTGTTTCGACCATTCGGTTAATACTGTCTGTTACGTTTTGGTAAGTCGGATGTTCGATTTTTTCTATCTTTGTTGTCAGATTACCGTAACGTATAGAATCAACTGTTGTTGTAACTTTGCCGAGATAATCGTTTATTTTTGACCAACGCTGGTTTGTTCTTCTTGTAATGAAAAACAAACATATAAATACAATGATTACGCAGATATTAATTACATAAAAATATGAAAACATTTATTACTTTTTATTACTCCCTACTTTAGTCTATTACAAATTTATGCTATAATTATACCAAATAGTTTCGGGTTTGTGAACAGGTTAGGAAAAAGAAGTATCAAATGTCAGGGATAAAACTTCCAAATTCAATAAAAATGGTAATTACGGATTTTGACGGGATTGTAACAGATAATTGCGTTTATATTAATGATGATTTTACTATGAGCAGAAAGCTAAATTTTAAAGATGTAATGGCATTTTCTTTGTTAAAGAAAAACGGTTTTAATATGGCAATAATTTCAGGTGAAAAAAATGCAGCAATAGAACTTATTGCTAAAAAATTTAATATAGAAGAAGTTCATCAAAATATTCGGGTAAAAATTGAAGTTCTGAAAACTATTATTGAAAAATATCAGCTTTCGCAGGATGAATATCTCTATATAGGTGATGATGTGAATGATTTAGAGTGTTTACGTTATGCAAAATATAAAATTACCGTTCCTCATTCTCCGGATGTTCTGAAAAATATTGAAGATATACAAATTACAAAAAATATTGCAGGTAACGGTGCTTTTCGGGAGGTTGCGGATTGTTTGGTCGGATAAAAAATATAATAGACAGAATAAGACTTCTTAACGGTTCTGTAGATGACTACAGACAAGATTCGATAATTCAATCTTTACCTACAGTTGCCTATGTAAATAAAGCAAAAAAACTCATTGACAAATGCAAATATACCGAAGCTGAAGAATTATTGAAAAAAGCATTGGATATTTCGGATAAAGATTCAAAGGTTTATAAATATTTAGGGAAAATACGTGAGGTCGCATCGGATTTTCAAACAGCTATTGAATATTATCATAATTCTGCGTTTTTAAATCCACAGGATAAAGAAATATGGTTAAGGCTCGGGATGTGTCAATTAAGTAGTATGCAGCTTGATGATGCAATAACTTCTTTTGAGCGTGCAAATAAAATAACTCCTTTTAATACGGATGTTTATACCGGCTGGGGAATGGCTTTAATGAGGCAAAAAAAATATGCGCTTGCTCATGATAAATTTCTTGAGGCTTCAAAAATAAGCAAGTACAATTTTACTGCGATTTTACTTTCTGCAGTTATGGAAGTTCGTCTTTGTGATTATGATTCAGCAGAGGTTAAGTTAAAATTTTTGGCAAAAGTCGCACCAAATGAGGGTAGTACCTATGAATATGCAAATTTAAAACTCTTAAAATCCGATTATAAGGAAGCTGAAAAGTATGCACAAAAAACTATTGGGATAAATAAACAAATGCTACCGGCATATTTTATTTTAGGAGAAGTATATTCAATCCAAAAGGATTTAAAAAATACGGATGAAATATTTAGTAAAGCGATTGAAAACGGGATGGAAAACGAAACCCTACACTTTGAGTGGGGAAAAGCTTATGTAAGATTTTTTGATTTTGAAAACGCAAAACGTCATTTTTTGCTTGCGTTGGATAAAAATCCTGACTATATTGATGCAAAAATTGGTTTGGCTCTTGTGAATGCGTATGATAACGATTTTGCATTGGTGGAAGATTTAAAAGAAAAATACGGCAGTAATGTCTATATTCAGGAAGCGATAGGCTTAGATTGGTTGAATAAGGGATTGTATGATGATGCGGTTGAAATGTTCAAAAAAGCCTTAAGAACTGATGCAAAGCAAACCTATAATTATCTGAATATTGCACGAGTTTATAAGATTTTACAAAATAAAACAAAAGTGAAAGAATATTTTGATAAATTTATTTGTGAAGAACCGACTTATGTACCGGCCATGATAGAATATTCAAAATGGCTAATCGAGCAGAATGACTTTGCCGAAGCTCAAAGAAAACTCAGAAAAGCGGAAAAACTCGATAGTGATAATGTCGAAATGTTGAATTTGTTATTTTTTACGGTTTACACACTTGTCAAGAATAACATTTGTGAATATAATATAAAAGAGGCAATTTTAATTGCGGATAAAGTCAAATCAATAGGGGAATTTGGCTATGAACCCCAAAGGGCTGAATTGGAAAGTATTTTAAAAGACATGCAGGGAAGATAAATTGAAGAAAGTAATTGTACAAAAGTTTGGCGGAACATCTGTTGCGGATACGGATAAAATAAAAAATGTAGCAAAGACTGTTATACGTGAAAAAAATAACGGAAATGATGTAGTGGTTGTTGTTTCTGCTATG
The DNA here is from genome assembly GCA_946055575.1 of uncultured Candidatus Melainabacteria bacterium. GTDB lineage: Bacteria > Cyanobacteriota > Vampirovibrionia > Gastranaerophilales > Gastranaerophilaceae > Zag111. The sequence continues at coordinate 4,133 of CAMGGL010000025.1, read as the reverse complement.
GGACATACTACAGACCATCTTGTAAAAATGGCAAAAGCCTTAAACTCAAATCCATCGGCGAGAGAGATGGATATGTTGTTATCGACAGGAGAATGTGTTTCTATCGCACTGCTAACAATGGCTATACAAGCATTGGGATACAAGGCTGTAAGTTTTAATGCAATGCAAATAGGTATTTTGACAGAGAATGTTCATTCAAAAGCCAGAATTGTAGATATAAAAACTGACAAATTAAAGAAAAATCTTGAAGAAGGTAATATAATTGTCGTTGCAGGATTTCAAGGGGTGACAGACGATGGAGAAATCACAACTCTTGGCAGAGGCGGCTCCGATACTTCTGCTGTTGCTTTAGCTGCTGCGTTAAATGCTGAAAGATGTGATATTTATACGGATGTGGAAGGTGTTTATACAACTGACCCAAGAGTTGTCCCAAATGCCTCAAGGTTGGATATAATATCTTATGAAGAAATGTTGGAACTTGCACATGCCGGTGCGAATGTTTTGCATCCGAGAAGTGTGGAAACAGCAAAACAATATGCTGTTCCGTTAAGAGTTCGCAGCAGTTTTAATTTAGATAATATGGGTACGTTAATTGTAGGAGTTGAAAAAATGGAAATAAATAAACCGGTTGCAGGTGTGGCTGCAGATTTATCTCAAGTTAGAGTTGTTGTTTGTGATGTGCCTGATACTCCGGGTGAAGCTGCTACATTGTTTGGGTGTCTTGCTCAAGAGAATATCTCTGTAGATATGATTATTCAGTCGTATGCAAGAAAAGCCTCTCAAACTAATGATATTGCATTTACCATAAATAAGGAAGATTTAGATAAGGCTTCGACAATTCTGGATGAAGTTAAAGTAAAATTAGGTGCCGGAGATGTAAAAATTGATGATAATATAGCAAAGGTTTCTATTATCGGAGCCGGTATGATTGACAGACCCGGAATTGCGTCTACTATGTTTAAAACATTGGCAACTTCAGGTATAAATATCAGAATGATTTCAACAAGCGAAATTAAAATAAGTTGTTTGATTAATAAAGAAGATGCTCAAAAAGCTGTGAAGGCTTTGCATGAAGTTTTTCAGTTGGAATGTGATGAAATTGCCGATGTAAAAGGTACTTTGCCGGAAGATGAACTTTAATTATTATATTGGCAAAAAATATTTTGTTCTGTTTTAATAACTAAAACAGGATAATTTATGGTAGATAAAGTATATTTAAATAGTTTTCAGATATTGAAGCCTCAGATGACAAAGGTAACAGCATCAGTGCAAACTATTCAGCCTGCTGAGAATGATGTTCGAAAGGGTGATAAGAAAAAACTTATTTTGCCTTTAGGAATGATTGCAGGCGGAGGTCTTTTGATATATTACGGCATTAAAGCTCCTACAAAATCCAGAATTATAAAAAATATTGTAAATGAACGATTGGCACAAATTAAAGCAAATTTAAAAATATATAAAGATTCTGCCACCGATATTGTAGAAAACTCATTCAGACCCTTTGATAAATATATTGCAGATTATCTGAAAATGAATTCTTTTTCCGGATATCAAGAGATATTTGAGAAAATAACTAATCCAAAAATGATTACAAAAGCTGTTGATTTATATATGGATGCAATTCATCAATCTTCTCTAAGAAAAAATCGACAGGGAAATTTAACCGATATGGCGCAATTTTCGGCAGATATAAACAATGTATTAAAAAATGTTAACGAAAATTTAACTAATAAGAGAAACGCAATGGCATTATTGTTTGAAGATTATGCGAAGCTTCCGAAAAATAAAGATGAAAACCTTAATAGCTTGATTGTTTCTTCTTCTGCAAAATTGCGAGCTCAATCTGTTTCAACATTAGGACAGATGGATGTTATTAAATATATGGCAATTCATAAAACTCTTTCAAAATATTTTGCTCAAATGGCCGAAGCGATTACAACATCAAGAGAGAAAATTTTGAAGTCGAAAAGAGATATTATTGATTTAGCTTATGCAAGGGTTTCAGAATTGTTAGATTTAGAGTACGATTTAAAACCGTCATATAAATATCTTCCGTCGGTTGATAATTATTTGACTTTAACCCCTCAAGAGTTACAACCTCAAAAATTGTCGGTAAATATTTCTGAATCTGTGGCAGATGATATTTATTTTAAATGGGTTCAACAGCAAGATTTTAACAACTTTACTGATGAAGATGTAAGAAGAATTTTTTATTCTGCACCTTATGATAACAATTTGGAAGATTTGAAATTGTTAATAGATCGTCTAAAATTACAAAAAGTAATATCTGACAAAACAACGGGTGTTGAAAATCCGGAGTATAAAATTTTGATTTCCAAATTCGAATTTTTACTAAATAAATTACATGAATTTGGTATTTCAGAAATATTGAAAAAATCTTCAAAAGATTTTAATAAAATGAATACGGAACAAAAACGTGCTGCATTGTATTATGTAAATACTGCATCAAGGCGTATGGGCTTTAACTCAATTGAAAGTATGGATAAATTCATGGCTCATGTCAGTGAAGAATACTCAAACCTTTGTATGCGTAATTATATTAGTATGTTCAAAAGAAAGCCTGAACTTTATTATTTCTAAAATTTCAATGTTAAAATCTTTTAAACAATATAATCTAATTTGTATTGATACGGTTATGTTTATGCTAAAATTTTATTACAATTATCTAAACGAGATATTTTATTAAAAGGAGAAGAAAATTATGACAGAAAAACGAGTATGGCTTTTCAAAGAAGGAAATGCCGGAATGCGTAACCTTCTTGGCGGTAAAGGTGCAAACTTGGCTGAAATGACAAACTTAGGCTTGCCGGTTCCTCCGGGTTTGACTATTACTACCGAAACTTGTATGGCTTATATCAATAACGGTAATAAAATGCCTGAAGGATTGATGGATGAAGTTAAATTTGCTTTGAAAACAGTTGAAGAACAAGCAGGTAAAAAGTTTGGTGATTCAACTAATCCATTGTTGGTTTCAGTAAGATCAGGTGCAAGAATTTCAATGCCTGGTATGATGGAAACTATTTTGAATCTTGGTTTGAATGATGAAACTGTTGAAGCAATGGTTAAATTAACAAATAATCCTCGTTTCTGCTACGATTCATATAGAAGATTTTTAACAATGTTTGGTTCTGTTGCTTGGGAAATGGACAGACAAAAATACTTTGAATCAGAAGTTGAAAAAGTAAAGGCAAGAGAAGGTGTAAAATCTGATACAGAAGTATCTGCAGAAGGTTGGAAATCTTTGATTCCTATTTACAAAAATACAATTAAAGAAGTTACCGGAAAAGAATTCCCTCAAGATCCGTTTGTTCAATTGCAAGAAGCAATTGAAGCTGTATTCAGATCTTGGAATATTCCGCGTGCTGTTGCATACAGAAATATGAACAAAATCGATCACAATTTCGGTACAGCCGTAAACGTTCAAACTATGGTATTCGGTAACATGGGTAATGATTGTGCAACAGGTGTTTCTTTCACAAGAAACCCGGCAACAGGGGAAAACAAATTCTATGGAGAATACCTTGTAAATGCTCAAGGCGAAGATGTTGTTGCAGGTATCAGAACTCCTAAACAAATTTCCGAACTTGAAACAGATATGCCTGATATCTATGCACAATATGTAGATATTGCAAAACAACTTGAAAAAGGTTATCACGATGTTCAAGATATGGAATTTACAGTAGAACGCGGAAAACTTTGGATTTTACAAACAAGAAACGGTAAGAGAACTGCAAAAGCTGCGATAAAAATTGCCGTTGATATGTACAATGAAGGTATTATTTCTAAAGAAGAAGCTATTATGCAGGTAGATCCATATTCTGTATATCAAGTATTGTTACCATGTTTCAATCCTGATAAGGTTAAACATTCACACAAAGTTTCAAAAGGTGTAAACGCATCTCCGGGTGCTGCTGTAGGTAAAATCGTATTTGATACCGAAGAAGCTGCAAGACGTGGCGAAGCAGGAGAAAAAGTTATTCTTGTAAGAATTGAAACTTGTCCTGATGATATTCACGGTATGGCGGTATCTCAAGGTGTTTTAACACTAAGAGGCGGTGCTACATCTCACGCAGCAGTTGTTGCTAAAGGTATGGGTAAACCTTGCGTTTCAG
>CAMGGL010000024.1 GCA_946055575.1 uncultured Candidatus Melainabacteria bacterium | reverse complement strand
ATAAAATTTTACACATTATGTTGATGAAAATTTTATATTTATTTAAAAAATTTTACCTACTTGCAAAAAATTTTAGCCAGTTTACAATAAAAATATGGGGAATATATTACTAATATCAGAAAATGATTTAATTTGTGATAAATACAGGAATCTGCTGAACGGAAAAATTAACCGTTTTCATTCTTGCTGTAATATCACCTCAATTTACGACATAATTGAAACCGAGACTCCTGATATTATAATCTTTGATGAAGATATTTCATCAATAAATTTGATTTTGACAATAAAAAAAATAAAATCAAAGTTGGAAAACACAAGACTGTTATTGATTACATGCGGTGAAAATTTAAATGAAGATTATCCAAAACTTATAAGTGGTTACATATTGAAAAATTCACCTAATGAGTTGATTTTATCGACAGTAGAAACTTTCATTAAGACAAAAGAAAATCTTGATATGCTTTCCGTCAAAAATAAAGACCTCGCAGATAGCTTATACCGGTTAAACGTATTATATTCAACCAGTTCACAATTTGCCGGAACACTGGATACAAAAAAATTACTGAATTACATGATTGAAGGATTGGATAAGTCCCTGAGTTTCGATTTAACCTGTACAATCTCTTTCGGATTTGAAAATGAACCTGTTTTAATAGTAAATTCTTTATATGACATTTCAGAAGAATTAATGAATGCATTAAAACTTCGCTCTATATTAAATTACAAATCACTATTTGAAAATAATAAAATCCCTTTTGAGATAGATGATAAAAATTTGAAAACGATAAAAAACATTAAAAATCCAACAAAAAAATATAATTTTACAATTTTTCAATACGATAATATGTTCGCTCCGATTGATATTGGTGATAAATTTTTCGGATGTATTGAAATATTTAAAGAAAATCATTTTACAACCGATGATGCAACCTATTTCCAAACGCTTGTCAGTCAGGTTTCACTTCCGCTAAAAAGCGCAGGATTATATAAAGAAATTATCCAAAAAAATGAAGAATTAGAAAAACTCGAACGTGTAAAATCCGAGTTCATATCAATTGTTTCACACGAACTCAGAACTCCGCTGACCCCGATAAAAAATGCCCTGTCTATTTTATCAAGCGGGAGATGCGGAACGCTTGGTGAAAATGCAATTAAATTCATTGACATGGCAAAAAGAAATGTTGAAAACCTTACCAATATTATTAACGACATTCTTGATATTAATAAAATTGAAGCAGGAAAAATGGATTTCAATTACAGATTGATGAACATTCATTCTGTAATTGAAAACGTAAAAATAAATTTTGATTGCGTCGCAAAAGAACACGAAATAACCTTTAATTCTGATGAAGCTGCGAATTTGCCTGATATTTATGCTGATTCACAACGACTTGGACAAGTTCTTACAAATCTTGTTTCAAACGCAATCAAGTTCACACCAAAAGGTAAATCCATTACCATAAAATCAGAAATTAAAAACGCAAAAGACATTCAAACAAACCCATATTTTGAAAACGAAATTAAAACCTTAAACGGAAATTACATAATAGTTAGCGTAGTAGATGAAGGTATCGGAATTAAACAGGAAAATCTTTTAAAAGCTTTTGATAAATTTACACAAATTGAAAACTCATTATCAAGAAAAGCAGGCGGAACAGGTTTGGGTTTACCGATTGCAAAACAATTAATCAAAGCGCATAAAGGAACAATATGGTGCGATAGCGAAGAAAATAAAGGTTCGAGCTTCCATTTTGCACTTCCTGTAGATAATAAAATACAGCACAATGACAACAACACTCTATTGTTGTAAAAGGATTATTATATATGACAAACAAACGAAAAATAAGCATACTCGGTTCAACGGGTTCAATCGGCAGACAAGCATTGGAAGTTATCGAAAAACTTGCCGATAAGTTCGAGATAATCGCACTAACCGGAGGTTCAAACACAGAGTTACTTACAGAACAAGCACTTAAATTCAAGCCAAAATATATTTGTACCGGTAAAAAAACGTCAATCAATATTGCGGGAATTAAAACTCTTTACGGAACAGAAGGACTTGAAGAAATTTGTTCAAATAAAGAAAATGATATTATTTTGGTTGCCGTATCGGGGAAAATTGGATTACGCCCAACATTAAAAGCAATAGAAAACGGGATTGATATTGCCCTTGCAAATAAAGAAACTCTTGTTATGGCCGGAGATATTGTAATGCAACGCGCTAAAAATCTTGGGGTAAAAATTATACCCGTTGATAGTGAGCATTGCGCAATTCACCAATGTATAAAAGACATTAAACAAGTTGAGAAACTGATAATCACTGCAAGTGGCGGGCCTTTCCTTAACAAGACCGTCACAGATATGAAAAATGCAACAGTATCAGAAGCTCTTGCACATCCAAGATGGAATATGGGGAGAAAAATAACCGTAGACTCAGCGACATTGATGAACAAGGGGTTGGAAATAATTGAAGCTCATCACCTTTTCAATATGCCATACGACAAAATTGATGTCGTGGTTCATCCGCAAAGCATTGTCCATTCCGCGATTGAATACGTTGACGGTAGCGTTATTGCTCAATTAGGATTGCCAAGCATGCATATTCCTATTCAATATGCAATAACTTATCCGGAGAGATTTGCCGGAATTAAATCAAAAAGTTTCAGTTTTGCGGAAATAGCAAGACTGGATTTTGAAAAACCGGATTTTAATAAATTCCCAAGTTTGAATTTTGCATACCATGCCGGTAAAACAGGGGGCAGCGCAACAGTATGTTTAAATGCCGCAAATGAAGAAGCCGTGTTTGCATTTTTAGACGGGAAAATAAAGTTATATGACATTTATAGCATCACGGAAGAAATGATGAACTCACATAACGTCTTACAAAACCCGACAATTGATGAAATTTTTGATATTGATAACGAAATCAGAATTAAAACACAAGAATTGATTAATTTAACACACGTTTAATATCACAATAAATTAATATAAATTTATTTTTCATTTTAAAGAAAAATTTTTTATTGTAAAATCTTTCTATGAACATAAATGAAGTTAATGAATTATGGAATAAGATAAAAGATGAGCTGGAAACAATTGTACCTGAGCATATTTTCGGCACATGGATATCTCCCTTAAACGCTGTTGATTTTGAAAATAACACTCTTGTCATACTTTCCCCGCACCAAATGGCTGTGGATATTTTAAAAAAGAATTGGACAGACGATATCAAAACCGCGATAAAAACTGTCTTAGGGGAAGATGCTTCGTTTTCATTAACTTACGATCCTGATTATGCGGAAAAATACATAAAAGCCCGTAAAAAAGAATTATCAAAACAAATCGCAGGACAAACCGAAGAAGAAAAAAAAGAAAATGATGCAAAACTATCTCTTGCTCAAATGCAATCAAGCGCAAATTTAAACTTAAATCTTAAATTTGATAACTTTGTTGTCGGAGATAATTCAAAATTTGCATACAACGCTGCATTTTCGGTTGCAAATAATCCTTCAAAAAAATTCAATCCGTTATTTATATACGGAGCATCAGGGCTGGGTAAAACCCACCTTATGCAGGCAATAGGACACTATATTATATTTAACAAACCGGAATTAAAAGTCCGATACATAAGAATGGAAGAATATTTTAACGAATGGGTCAGATGTTTTCAATATAATGACTCCCCAAACGCAAAGAAAAAACAGTCCTGCAACAATTCACTTATGAGAAAATTTCACCAAAAATTTCAAAATGTTGATATTTTGTTAATGGATGACATTCAATTTATTGAATCAAAAATGAAAACAATGGAAGATTTTTTCTCAACATTTGAAGCTCTATATACAAATAACAAACAGATTGTAATAGCTTCTGACCGCTTGCCGAAAGATATTCCGACACTTGACAATCGTCTTAGAACCCGTTTTGAAATGGGGCTTGTTGTTGACATTGTTCCTCCGGATTTTCAGACAAGATTTGAAATAGTAAAAGCTTTTGCGAAGGAATTGGAAGCGGAAGCAGATGATGAAGTTTTTGAATACATTGCAGATAATTTTGTAAATAACGTAAGAGAATTAAAAGGTGCATTTACTAAAGTTAGCGCATACGCAGAATTTTCAGGAACAGGCATTACTTTAGATTTGGCACAAAAAGCTCTCGGATGCGAAGTCCGAAAAAAAGATATCAATATTGAAAAAATTGCCCAAAAAACAGCAGAATATTTCAATTTGACAATCAAAGACTTAAAAAGTACGGCTCGCCAACAAAAAATTGCACACGCAAGACACTCTGCAATTTATCTTGCAAGAGAAATTCTAAATTTAAGCTACGAATCTATCGGAGAATTTTTTGATAAAAAACATACAACAATTATGTATTCTTGCGATTTAATTTCCAATAAAATAAAGACGGATAAAGACTTGCAAACTGAAATAGAAGATATAAAATCAGCTCTGAAAGGTTAATAATGTACGATTATATAAAAGGAAAATTTGCATACAAGACATCAGGAACAAAAGGCTTTTTTGCTACCGTTGAAACCGGCGGAATTGGTTATTTGTGTGAAATTATGGAACGTGATTTTACACTTTTACCTGAAAACGGTGAAATAAAAATCTATACAGTCTTAATCCACAGAGAAGATAAAATGAGCCTTTGCGGATTTTTAAAACGTGAAGACCGTGATATTTTTAACATACTAACTTCGGTATCCGGAGTCGGCTCAAAAATGGCATTAACCCTGCTTAATTCTTTCAATGTAACAGATTTGGTAGGATTTGTGCTTGAGGGCGATTACAAAGAACTTACAAAAGCAAAAGGCGTAGGTCCAAAACTTGCTCAAAAAATAATTTTGGAGTTAAAAGATAAATTAACAACTTATCAAGACACTGCACCTGTTCAAAATACAAATTTATCAGTAAAAATTTCATCCCAAAATATAGAAGATGCAAAAACTGTTCTGTTGTCATTGGGATATCTGAAAGATGAAGTAACACAAGCAATAACAAAAGCAGCAGAACACTTACAAGACAACGCAACAGCAGAAGACGTTTTAAAAGAAAGCTTAAAAATATTATCAATATAAATTACAAGATGTAAGAAAATGTGAATAATTATTAATATCTTATTGTAATTATACTATGTTAGTAATAGCATATAAGAACGAGTGTAGATAGTACAATATATTGGAATATGTTATGGCATTAAATTTTCAAGAACTTGTTTTTAATTTACAAAAATTTTGGTCGGACTACGGCTGTATAATTCAACAACCTTATGATATAGAAAAAGGTGCATCAACAATGAACCCTGCAACATTCTTGCGTTCATTAGGTCCTGAACCTTGGAATACAGCAATGATTGAGCCTTGCAGACGTCCGACAGACGCCAGATACGGCGAAAACCCAAACAGATTGGGACATTATTTTCAGTTTCAAGTTATCTTAAAACCTTCACCTGATAATGCTCAGGAATTGTATTTACAAAGTTTAGAAGCAATGGGTATAGATTTAAAAGAACACGATGTTCGTTTTGTTGAAGATAACTGGGAATCTCCGACACTTGGCGCTGCCGGAGTAGGCTGGGAAGTATGGCTTGATGGAATGGAAATAACTCAATTCACATATTTCCAACAAGTCGGCGGAGTTGAAATTAAACCTGTAGCATTGGAATTGACATACGGTTTGGAACGTATTGCAATGTATTTACAGAACAAAGAATCTGTTTACGATATTATGTGGAATAACGAATTAAAGTATGGTGACATTTATCTCCAAAACGAAATCGAGCAGTCAAAGTACAATTTTGAAGTTTCAGATACAAACTCTTTATTCACAATGTTTGATTTATATCAAAAAGAAGTTGAGAATTGTTTAAACGCGAAATTGGTATTACCTGCATACGATTATGTTTTGAAATGTTCACACACATTTAACCTATTGGATGCACATGGCGTAATAAGTAAAGATGAAAGAAACAATTTCATCGGCAGAGTGAGAACAATGGCATCTGGCGTTGCAAGATTGTATGTGGAACAGCGTGAGGCAATGGGATTTCCACTTTGCAAATAAAAACTATAAAAATATAAATGTTAGAAGGCATATTGCCTAAAAAAATAAGGAAATTGAATGGCTGAAAAATTTAACAGAGCAACATTTACCAGAAGCTTTATTCGACATTTAACAAGAATAAAAGCTCCGGATGAAATGTTGGCAGAGGCAAGCGAACAAGGCTTAGAAAAAACTCTCGGAGTGTGGGACTTAATTATACTTGGAGTTGGTGCGATTATCGGTTCAGGTATATTTGCGGTTGTCGGAATAGCGGCAGCAGGAAGTGCTGATGGTTCAAGTATTGGTGCTGGACCGGCTTTAATGATATCAATGATTATAGCGGCGATTGCGTGTATATTTTCCGCATTATGCTACTCAGAATTTGCAACAATGATACCTGTCGCAGGCGGCGCTTATACGTACACTTTTGCTACATTGGGCGAATTTGCCGCTTGGATGGTAGGTTGGGTCTTAATGCTGGAATATGCAATCGGGTTTATTGCAGTTGCCTGTGCGTGGTCAAACCACTTTGTACAATTTTTGGCGGGGTTTGATAAAGTTCTGCCGGCATGGCTGGCACATCCGCCTGTATGGCTCACTAATGACGTATTTTCAGTCAGCAAAATGCTTGCAGATAATCCGGACATTTATGTTCCGAGATTTTTGGGTGTACCTGTTTGTATAAACTTACCTGCAATTTTAATAGTGCTTTTAATGACTGCAATTTTGGTAAAAGGTACAAAAGATTCTGCAAAAATGGCCGGAGTAATGGTATTTATAAAACTTGCAGTAATTGCATTATTTGTTATTGCAGGAGCATTTTATATAAGACCTGAAAACTGGACACCTTTTGCTCCTAACGGAATAGAAGGTATTTTTGCCGGAGCATTTTTGATATTCTTTGCTTATATCGGATTTGATGCGTTGGCAACTGCTGCCGAAGAATGTAAGAATCCACAAAAAGATTTACCGATTGGTATAATCGGCTCTCTGTTAATTACTACAATTGTTTACGTACTTGTAGCATTAGTTTTGACAGGAATGCAAGATACAGCAGGCGCGGTATCTTTAGAATTTTTAAAAGCTCCAATGGCATATTGTATGGTTATGGTAAAACAAAACTGGGCTGCCGGATTGATTTCTATCGGTTCACTTGCAGGTTTGACATCAGTATTGTTGGTTTTAGAAATGGCAGCAACAAGAATTTTATTCGCGATGAGCCGTGACCATTTTATATCATCAAGATTTCAAAAAATTCACCCTAAATTCAAGACTCCGGTATTGTTGACTTGGACTGTAGGTGTACTGGCAGTTGTCGGAATTTTAACATTAAATCTTGATGTTGCAGCTGAACTCTGTAATTACGGGACATTTACGTCATTTATAATAGTTTGTGTTGCGGTATTGATATTGCGTCACACCGATCCAAATCGTCCACGACCGTTCAAAGTACCATTTTCACCTGTCACTCCGTCATTGGGCATAATTTGTTGCGGTGGATTAATGGTGTATAAATCATTACAGGCAGGAAGTTCAGCTTTGTTATTCCCTGTATGGCTTGGAGTCGGAGCAATTTTCTATCTGCTTTACGGATTTATTAAAAACAGAAATAATGAAAATAAAGTTCACAAAGAGCTGGTACAAGCAGCAATAAAAGAACGGGAAACAGCCAAATAATGAATATTGATATTAAACAAATTAGTCGAAATTTAGCAAAAAGAAGAAGTATGGATGAACTTATTGCAACAAGCAAGCGTTCTGAGTTAAAAAAGACTCTCAACGTATTCGACTTGATTGTAATAGGGATAGGTGCAGTTGTCGGAACGGGTATTTTCACAATTATCGGTACGGCAATAACGGGAAGTTCCGAAAGCGCAGGAGCGGGACCGGCAATTGTTATTTCTATGGTACTGGCAGCTATTGCCTGTATTGTACCTGCATTATGTTATTCAGAAATAGCAGCAATGATTCCTGTTGCAGGAAGTGCTTACACTTATACTTATGCAACAATGGGTGAATTTATGGCTTGGATGGTCGGTTGGATACTTATGCTTGAATATGCAATCGGAAACATTACCGTCGCAAGTGCGTGGTCCGGATATTTTATTCATTTCTTAAGCGGTTTTAAAAGTATTCTTCCTGCGTGGATTTGTAATTTCCCGATATGGCTCAGATATGATTACAAAACTATGTCTGAAATGTGTAAAGCCTACGGTTGGGATATTCACGATAAAATCCCTTACCTGTTCGGACATATACCGATTTCAATAAATGTTCCGGCAATAGTAATTGTTTTAATATTAACCTTATTATTGGTTAGGGGCGTTAAAGAATCCACAAAGGTGGCGACAGTTATGGTCGGAGTCAATATGTTTATGATATTGTCTTTTATCATTGTAGGTTCACACTACGTTGTACCTGAAAATTGGCTGCCGTTTATACCTGTTGAACACGCATTTCAGGGTATTATGATGGGTGCATTTTTAATATTTTTTGCCTACGTTGGATTTGATGCTATTTCTACAACAGCAGAAGAAACAGAAAACCCTCAACGCGACTTGCCGATTGCAATTTTGGGAACACTTGTAATTTGTACTATTTTATATGTATGCGTAGCCCTTGTTTTGACAGGAATTGTTCCGGTCAATATGATAAACGTAAACGCTCCGATTGCCGATGCAATGAGCCACATAGGAGCAAAATGGAGCTGGTTTGCTAAATTTATTGCCATCGGTGCGTTATGTGCATTAACATCGGTTCTATTGATTTATCAACTCGGAACAACAAGAATTTTATATGCAATAAGCCGTGACAGATTTTTACCTAAATCCTGGAGACTTATACATAAAAAATACAAAACTCCACATGTAATGACTTGGATCTCAGGATTAGTGGTAATTGTTTGCGGATTGTTTATGGATTTAAATATTTCTGCGGCTTTGTGTAATTTTGGAACATTTACATCCTTTGTAATAATATGTATTGCGGTACTCATCTTAAGAAAAACAAATCCGAACAGACCAAGACCTTTTAGAGTTCCGTTTTGCCCATATCTCCCGTTGATTGGGATTTTCATTTGCGCAATACTAATTATATTTTCACTAAAAACATTGAAAACATCTTCCGTATACTTTGTACTTTGGTTATTTATAGGAGTATTAATCTACGCATTATACGGTTATCACCAAAAACGAATCGAAGAACGCGGACGAATTATAAAAAAACAACAATAGATATTAAACTTGAAAAACAAGCACCCTCGTGGTATCCTTGTTTTGCTAAAATATGAAAGAAAGAAGGCTAGAAAATGTCAGAAGTAAGAGTTAGAATAGCGCCGTCACCAAGCGGAAATCTCCATATCGGAACAGCTAGGACTGCGTTGTTTAATTATTTATTTGCAAAAAAAAATAACGGTAAATTTATTCTAAGAATAGAAGATACCGATGCTGAACGTACATCTCAAGAATACATTGATAATATTTTTGACAGTTTAAAAGCATTAGGTCTAAATTGGGATGAAGGTCCGGATGTTGGTGGCCCTTACGGTCCGTATACACAATCTGAAAGATTTGATATTTATCCTAAATATGTCCAGAAACTTTTAGATTCAGGTTTTGCATACGAATGTTTTTGCACACCTGAAGAACTGGAAAAAGAAAAAGAAGAAGCTGCAGCTGCAAAAAAACCTTATGTTTACACAAGGAAATGTGAAAATTTAACAGAAGAAGAAAAAGCTAAATTACGTGCAGAAGGCAGAAAACCTGCTATTAGATTTAATATTGCAAAAGCTCAAAGAGCATTCCACGAAACTTCAATTTTGGAATTTGAAGATTTGGTAAAAGGCAAATTACACATGGATACAGACTTACTTGGTGATTTTGTAATTCAAAAATCTAACGGAGCGCCTACATATAACTTTGCAGTTGTAATTGATGATGCGCTTATGAAGATTAGCCACGTTATCAGAGGGGAAGATCATATTTCAAATACATATAAACAAATCCTTATTTTTGAAGCTTTAGGCATTGAAGTTCCAAGATTTGGACATTTGGGCATGATTTTAGCACCTGACAGAAGTAAACTTTCAAAACGTCATGGTGCAACCGCTGTTTCAGACTTTGTAAAACAAGGTTACTTAACAGAAGCGCTTATCAACTTTGTAGCACTATTAGGCTGGTCACCGTCAGATGGGGAAGAAATTAAACCGGTTGAAGAAATTGCAAAAGATTTCAGAATAGGTGAGATTTCATCTTCAAACTCCATATTTGAATATGACAAATTAAAATGGATGAACAGTCATTACATCAAAATGCTTCCAATGGAAACATTGAAAGAAAAGTTGAAACCGTATTTAACTCAATATGATTTGACAGAATTAACAGATGCTCAATATACCAAAATGGTTGAAATCACACGTGAACCGTTAACATTGTTATCAGATATTACTGATGCTGTTCCGTATTTCTTCGGAAAAGATGTAGAAATTCAACCGGAAACACAAACAGGAACATTAGACACAGAAACTGCACAAAACGTATTGAAAGACTTTGTTGAAAAGGCTCAAAACTGGGATTGGACAGAAGAAAACCTACACGAAGTATTAGCAGACTTTAGAGCGGAATGGAAAGAAAAAGGTGTTAAACCAAAGGTTACTATGTGGGCTGTAAGAGCCGCAATAACAGGCAGAACCTGCGGAGCTGATATGGTTGGCATTCTTGATATTCTGGGAAAAGAAACCTCACTATATAGAGCAAAAAAAGCAATTAAATAAAAAAAAAAAGGAACTTTTAAAAAGTTCCTTTTTTAATGACTAAAAATATGAGCATTTGTTACGTCAAATGCTCATATTAGTTTATATCTTATGCAAGAGCTTTTGCTTTCGATTTT
Organism: uncultured Candidatus Melainabacteria bacterium; assembly: GCA_946055575.1. GTDB lineage: Bacteria > Cyanobacteriota > Vampirovibrionia > Gastranaerophilales > Gastranaerophilaceae > Zag111. The sequence continues at coordinate 6,555 of CAMGGL010000024.1, read as the reverse complement.
CTTTCTTCCCAGAAATCAACAAGCATTGAGCAGAAAAAGATACTTGAATAAGTACCGACAACCACACCAAGCATCATCGCTAAAACAAAATCTCTTGTAGTAACGCCACCCAAGAAATACAAAGCTGCAAGAGTGATAAATGTGGTTAATGAAGTATTGATACTTCTTGCAAGTGTTTGATTTACAGACGCATCAACAATTTCACCATAAGTCATCTTCTTACCGTAGTATCTTTGGTTTTCTCTTATTCTATCAAATGTTACGATTGTATCATTGATTGAGAAACCTATAACCGTCAAAATTGCAGTTAAGAATAAGCCGTCAACCTGTACGTTATAGAATATTCCCAAAAGTGAAAATACACCCATAACAAACATAACATCATGCACCAAACCTAAAATTGCAGCCAGCGCATATTCAAACTTAAATCTGAATGATATATAAATAATCATCACCAATATTGCCAAAGTAAGGGCAATCAAAGACATTCTGAAAAGTTCTTTTCCAAGTGTCGGACCAACAGATGAAACCTGAATAAGTTGAGCATCTTTGTATTCACTTTTTACAACATTAGATATATTTGCCGCCATCTCAGAGCCTTCATCAATAAATTTTGTTCTTATTGATACAATTGATTTCATATTACCATTTTCTTCAGACGGATTCACATTCAAAATTTGAATATATGAATTTTCAGCACCAACTTTTGTCAGAGCATCTCTGGTTTTGCCTATATCTTCATTATTTATGGATTCCGGCACACCATATTGAAGTATTGTACCGCCGGTGTAGTCTATACCAACTTTCACCGGTGTGTGTGTAGGATATGTGACCATCGAATAAATCATTGCACCAATTCCCGGTAACAACAACAACGCTGACAGGCACATCCAAAGTATTCTGTATTTTACAACATGTACTGCTTTATTAAACTTAAACATTTTATATTTACCTCATACTTTCTTAGTCTAAAACCCCAAAACGTGCTTTTTCACGTTTTGTTTCCGTTACCTCATAACCTTTACCGATTTCATCTTTAGCAAGTCCGAACAATGCAGGATATTTTAATTCTCCCGTACCAAAGACTAAGTGCATAAAGTTTTTAGTAACCGTAATAGCCGTAAACATTGACACCATTACACCAAGTGCAAGAGTAAGAGCAAATCCCTTAACTACACTTGTACCAAGAAAATAAAGGATTATACAAGTTAAAACCGTTGTCATATTTGAATCAAAAATACTTGTAAATGCTCTGTCAAAACCTGAATTAATTGCAGTAAACAGATTTCTGCCCGCTTTTAATTCTTCCTTAGTTCTTTCAAAAATCAAAATATTAGCATCAACAGCCATACCAATACTCAGGATAAAACCTGCAATACCGGCAAGTGTAAGCGTTACAGGAATAATCTTGAACAGCGAGAACAAGATTAAAGCATAAATACACAGTGAAATATCTGCAATAAATCCCGGTAATCTGTAATACATAATCATAAACAGCATTACAAATGCAACACCAATCAAACCTGCAAATTTCGATTTTTCAATACTATCAGCACCTAAAGTTGGTCCTACTGTATTTTCTTGGATAATTTCCGACGGAACAGGTAAAGCACCTGCATTTAACAAATTAACCATTCTTTGAGCTTCTTCATATTTGAAACCGCTTCCTCCGCCTGATATTTCGGCACGACCACCATAAATAGCTTCTCTAATAACCGGTGCCGAAATTTCTTCTCCGTCAAAGAATATTGCCATAGGTTTGCCGACAAGTTTCTGAGTTAATTCAGCAAACTTATTACTGCCTTTAGCATTAAACTCCAAATCAACTGTCCATTGACCGGTTTGATCTGCAGCGATTTCTGCGGATTTCAAATCTTCACCTGTTAAACCTGCAGCTTCCCATAACAACGTACCTTTTTCATCACGTTTTTGTTGTCCGTTCGCATCCAAAACAGGTTGCTTAAATTCCAAAAGTGCTGTTTTGCCCAAAAATGCTTCCGCCTCTTTTAAATCAGTAACATTAGGGATTTCCACCAACAATCTTTTTTCACCAACCTGAGCAACGCTGGTTTCTGCAACACCCAATTTGTTTACACGTGTTTCAATCGCATATTGCAGTTGGCTCATAACCTCAGGAGTAATAGTTCTCACAGTATCGGTAGTTCTTGCTTCAAGCATAATTCTTGAACCACCGACAAGGTCAAGCCCTAATTTGGTAGGCTTTTTGTAGATAGTAAAAATACATGCAATTACTATTGCTACAACAATCCAAAACATAATAATTTTGTTTTTCAATTTTCTACCCTCTTTTATCCTTATAACTAATAATTATATTCTCTACATTATTTCAAAGTTAAGTGAAAAGAACTAGTCCTGTCCGCCTAATTCTTTACTTACATTGTCAATAGCCTCAAACAACTCTGATTTTTCTTCATCTGTCAAAGTTACCAAAGGTCTTCTTACATAATCTTCTATTATACCCTTATGAGCCAAAGCTGCCTTTACAGGGGTCGGATTTGGAGCCGCAAATAATGCCTTAAATACAGGATATAGCTTTTTGTGCATATTTCTTGCCGCAATAAGTTCACCCGATTTAAAGTTTCTAATCATAGATTTAATTTCAGAACCAAATATATGAGAAGCCACAGAAATAACCCCATGTGCACCAATTGACAACATTGGTAAAGTTAAACTGTCATCTCCTGAATATATAACAAAATCTTCAGGGCAAAGCATTTTTAATTCTGTCAACTTATCCATATCTGCAAAACTTTGTTTTAAACCGACAATATTTGAATACTTCTCAGCCAAAAACGCAACTGTTTCAGGTAGCATATTAACACCTGTTCTTCCCGGAATATTATACATAATAATCGGCAAATCAGTAGCCTCAGCAATTCTTGAAAAATGTTCAATCATACCTCTTTGATTTGGCTTATTGTAATACGGAACAACCGATAAGATTGCATCCACTTCTTCTTTTTGGGCAAATTTTGAATATTCAATCGCTGACATTGTAGAATTTGAGCCGGCACCGAGAATAATTTTTGCCTTATTTGCAACGGCTCTTTTTACAGAATTTACAAGTTCAATTTCTTCTTCGTTTGTCAATGTCGGAGATTCACCCGTTGTCCCTGCAACCAACAAAGCATCGCTACCTGAATTTATCAAATGCTGTGCAAGTTCTTCTACTCTGTCATAATCAATTGCACCAGATGCTTCCATCGGTGTAACCATTGCCGTAATAACCTCTCCACAATCGTATCTTAATACCATATTATCTCTACCCTTTATTTCCCTAATCTACACAAAACAATTATATTACAAAATTAAAGAATATGATTAATTAAATTAATTAATGTGATTAATTATTAAGAAATTTTCATGATAATATGATTATATGATTGGAAGATACTCAAGAAAAGAAATTTCAAAAATTTGGGAAATGGATTCCAAATTTGATTATTACCTACAAGTAGAACTTGCGGTATGCGATGCGTATGCAGAACTCGGTACAATTCCGAAAGATGCGGCGCAACAGATTCGAAAATGTGCAACATTTTCTATAGAACGAATTGACGAAATCGAAAAAGAAGTTAGACACGATGTTATTGCATTTTTAACATGTGTAAATGAAAGTCTCGGAGACTTGGGCAGATACGTACATATAGGAATGACCAGTTCCGATGTTATAGACACCGCTTTTGCACTACAAATAAAAGATAGTGCTGCAATCATTCTTGATGATTTGAATAAAACCATCTCAACCTTAAAAAATTTGGCAAAACAACATAAAGATACAATATGTATAGGACGTTCTCACGGTATTCATGCAGAAATTATGACTTACGGAGTTAAACTTTGTTCTTGGATTGATATTTTAGAACGCCAAAGACAAAACTTTATACACGCCTCAGAGCAAATAAGAATAGGTCAAATTTCAGGTCCTGTCGGCACATACAGTAACATCTCGCCGGAAGTTGAAAAAATTACCTGCAAAAATTTAGGATTAAAACCGGCAAAAATTTCTACGCAAATTATTGCAAGAGATTACCACGCATACTTTATGCAATCGCTAGCACTCATCGCAAGCGTGATTGAACAATTTGCAACAGAAATACGACACTTGCAAAGAACAGAAGTTTTGGAATTGGAAGAAGGATTTGCAAAAGGACAAAAAGGCTCATCCGCAATGCCACATAAAAAAAACCCCGTTCTTAGTGAAAATCTGTGCGGATTAGCACGTGTTGTACGTTCAAACTCAATTGCCGCACTTGAAAATATACCACTTTGGCACGAAAGAGATATCTCTCATTCTTCGGCAGAAAGGATTATTTTCCCTGACAGTCTTATTTTAGTTGATTTTATGTTAGACAGATTTAACAATATTATGGAAAATATAGTTGTCCATAAAGATAATATGCTGAAAAATACAAACAAATTTGGCGGTATTGTCTATTCTCAAAAAGCATTGCTCACACTCGTTGAGAAAGGTTTGACTAGAGAAGATGCCTATAAAATTATTCAGCGAAACGCTTTAGATGCATTCGAAAATCATGGAAATTTTAAGACCAATTTAATAAACGATAAAGAAGTGACAAACATACTTTCCGTTGAAGAAATAGAAAAAATTTTTAACGAACAGGAATTTCTAAAAAATATTCATGAGATATATTCAAGATTTGAACTGTAAAAATTTATAAAAAATCATAAATATTTCCCATGTTAATTTGCAATTATTTGTGCTAAAATTCAAAGTATGAAGTTTAAAGATTTACCAAAAAAGAAACGCATATACATGCTGGCATTGATAACTCTTGGCGGGATTTTAGCTTGGGCATTTATTACGGCGGGAATAATCACCAGAGATTTTAATCGTGCTCAGCTATCAACAGGCGCGGATAAACAAGAAGCCGTTGTAAACGGTATTATTTTGACAGAAACAAAAAATGACCAAAAATATTGGGAAATATACGGTGAAACAGGTAAATGGAACAGCGAAAATGGAATTGCTCAGCTTGATAAAGTTATCGGAAATTTCTACAAAGATAATGAAGTTTCTATGAGTTTTGAATCTTCAAAAGGGACTTACAATTCAAAAGAAGGCGATATTACATTATATGAAGATACGTTTATCGTGTTAAAAGACGGAATTACACTCAATGCAGACAAATTACATTGGATTAATTCGCATACTCCAATTATTGCGGAAGGTCATGTGAAAATTAAGAAGGGCAAAGAACTTTTATCCACAGCGGAGAAAATTGTTATAAGCCCTGAATACGATTGTTTTAAGATTAGCGGAAACACTGTTTCAAAAGTTTATGAGGATAAAAAGTAGTATGAAAAAATTTTTATTGATATTTGTATCATTACTTGTGTTAACCGGAATTGCTGCCCAAGCGTCCGACTTAATTATTGAATCTAAAAAACAAACCTTCAATGAAGCTGATAACAAAATAAAATTCAAAGACGATGTCAAGGTAACCCTTGATGATTTGAAAGTCGTCGGAGATTCTGCGGACGTAAATGTAACAAAAGACCAAAAACTTGATACCGCAACTTTTTATGACAAACCTTATGCTTTTGAAATAAAGAAAAACAAAAAAAGAGAAGTTAAGGCAAATATCTTAAAAGTTTCACTAATCACAAAAATTATACGAGCAGAAGGTGATACACAATCAGTAGTATTTGAAGGTAAAACACCGGTTGTTGTAATCAATGCGGACGTACAGGAATATGATACAAAAACAGGCATTATGACAGCAACAGGTGCAGTTACAATGTTGTATAAAGACATTGAAACTTTTTCTAACAGCGCTCAAATTACTACAGACAAAAACGGAGACTTGAAAAAACTTGTTTTAACAGGAAATGCAAAAGTTAAACAAGAAAATAACGAATCTTACGCTGATAAATTTGTTTATGAAACTGCCACAGGCAACTTAACAGCATACGGAAACACAACATCAAATGCGGTTATGGACGACGGCTCAAAACTGGTTTTAAAATCAAGTTATCAGGAATACAATCAGAAAAAATCAATTTTCAATGCAAGCGGGAATGTAAGAATTTGGTATCAGGATTATTATGCAGCAGGTCCTAAAGTAACACTTTATCCCGGAGCAGGAACAACAAAACCTAATGAAGCATATTTCACCGGACGTTCAAGTATTACTCAAGGTGTAAGAACAATTTTTGCAGACAAAATAAAAATGACAATGAAACCGAAAAGTTTTGATGCTCAAGGAAACACAAGAACCGTTATTAAAAATATAGGTTCTGGTTCAGACGACAATGTAACTTTAGGTCTATAAAATTCAAGTTATAAAAGGGAAATTATGCAAGATAAAATCAATAAAGCTATAGAATTTTTTAAAAAAGGAGATTGGAACTCGGCTGCGGATTTATTTACCTCAGCATTGGAAGTTGAAACCGATAATGCAGAATTATACAACAACTTGGGCTTGTGTTACGCAAATTTGGGTGATGATGAAAAAGCCGAAAAAAATTATTTAAAATGTATTGAACTAAATCCGAAAATTCCGCAATGCT
>CAMGGL010000023.1 GCA_946055575.1 uncultured Candidatus Melainabacteria bacterium | reverse complement strand
TATAAAACACAAAAAAGGCGGCACTCAGTAGTTTACTGAGCGCCGCTTTCATAATTATCATTATTTATTATACAGTCGCAACTGATTTTGATTTTTCAATACAAGAAATCAAAGTTTTTGCTACTGTATCTTGTTCTTCTTTTGTTAACTCTGGGAACATAGGAAGTGAAATTACAACATCAGTGTTTTGTTCTGTCACAGGCAAAGAGCCTTTTCCCATACCAAGCCAAGCATTAACTTTTTGGAAATGTAACGGGATAGGATAATATAGCATTGCACCAATACCTGCTTCACCGAGCATTTTATGAACTTCATCACGGTTAGGGATTTTAACCGTATATTGGTGATAAACACAATAGGTATCATCAAGTTCTTTCGGAGTTTGAATATCGGAACAACCTGCAAACAATTTATTATAGTATGCTGCATGCTCGCGTCTTTGAGAATTCCATTCGTCTATATGTTTTGCTTTAACTCTTAGAATTGCAGCTTGGATTTCGTCCAAACGACTGTTAACACCAAGTTCATCATTATGATAACGAACCATAGAACCGTGATTTCTCAATGCAATAAGTCTATCTCTCAATTCTTCGCTATTAACGGTACAAAGACCGCCATCACCCATTGTTCCGAGATTTTTTGTAGGATAGAAACTGTAACATCCGATATCACCGAATGTTCCAACTCTTTGACCTTTATAAGATGAACCGATTGCTTGGCAACAATCTTCAACAACTCTTAAGTTATGTTTTTTAGCAATAGCCATAATTGCATCCATATCACAAGGTTGACCGTACAAATGCACAGGAATAATAGCCTTAGTTTTAGGAGTAATAGCAGCTTCTATTTTTGAAGGATCTATGTTGAACGTATCAGGATCGATATCAACAAAAACAGGTTTTGCGTTAACCATACCGATTGCTTCTGCCGTAGCAACAAAAGTAAATGCAGTTGTAATAACTTCATCACCTTCGCCGATATCTAAAGCACGAAGTGCAATATGTAGTGCATCTGTACCTGAATTAAGAGCTACCGTATACTTGCAGCCGATATAACTTGCTAGTTCACTTTCAAGAGCTTTTACGTTCGGACCAAGAATGTAGCATCCGGATCTCATAACTTCGCAAACTGCTTTTTCAGCTTCTGCACCAATCTGTGCATACTGACGTTTTGAATCAAAAATAGGTATCATGTTATTCTCCTTTTCTAAACTGACAATTTACCATAGAACTATTATAGCATAGATTTCAGCGCATTAATATAAACTTTATATTACCAAAGATTCCCTACAAAACGATTTCATACATATACCACCAATTACAATCAAATCCGTGCTTAAGGTCCAAATATAAGCGGGAACAAAAGTCTTGCACAGAAAAATTTTTGATGTATATTTTAGATATAATCCCGGATCGTCTAGCGGCAGGACTGAAGATTCTGGCTCTTCCAACGGTGGTTCGAATCCATCTCCGGGAGTATAAAAAAGAGAGGCGAATGACCTCTCTTTTTTATTGTTGAATGTCTAATACTTGTTTTATAACAGATAAAATTGGTCAACTTGAGCAATAGCCCTAACAAATATGACATCCTAAAAACATTAGCCCCTGAAACGCTATACCTTAGAGATTAGTAAAGTATGTCATACTGAATTAATTCTTCCCTCTCCTAAGAGGAGAGGGCTGGGGTGAGGTCTGGTCAAGGTTTAACGAACTTGTCATCCTAAAAAAACTAAAAATCGAGCGGCTAAGCTGCGTAGATTTTGTTTTGTTCAGGATCTTTTTAAAATATCGCAAGAGTAGTACGACGGCAAGACCCTGAAACGCACCTCGCATTAAACGGATACGCTGACGCTTTTATCCTCTGCTCTGCTTGTTCAGGGTGACACATGTGGAAGTACACTACGGTATAGCAAGTGTGTCATCCTAAATTTAGTTCAGGATCTGTTAATATGTGAAATTTGTTAGGGATGCTGAAACAAGTTCAGCATGACAGAATGGGGTCAAAGACCCTGAAACACTCTTGGATTATTCGGATATGCAGAACTAAACATATTCACAATAACACCGGCGAGATTTTATCAAATCCCGCCGGTGTTATTATTCTTCAAATCAATTACGCATTGATATTTACTAATCTACCAACTTCTTCTTTTGGTGTTCCGTGAGAAATTGCATAACTTAATTCTGCACTTTCTTGTTTTGAAGCAACTGCTTTTGCTACAACATCTGCTGCAGTTTCTTTAACTGCTTTTACTTCTTTTACAAAAGTATCCTCTACTTTTGGAAGTATGCTTCCTGCACCAATATATTGGTGGAATGTATCAACTTTCGGTTTTGGTAAAGCACTTGTTAAAAGGGTTTCTCTACCTGTAAAATTCACATTACTAATCATTTCTTTTTCCTTTTTTTTCAATTTGTACTGGAGTAATCATACTTTTTAATACGCGTAAATATTTTTTTTTGATAAATTTATCAAATCTACTTTACAATTATTAATATTAATTATACATCAAATAAATCCCCTAACTGGGCAATTTATGACTAATACCACTTAAATGTAAATTATTTTGCAACAATCGTAACTACAAAACTTTGGCTATTATGACTCTTAACAGCTAATCATTTTTATCGGTGATTATATTATTTAACTTTGGGATAAGGAACAAAAGAATTATACCCGTTATAAAAGCAATACCCGCAAGCATACCAAACAATATCACAGGTGAATACTCCTCATATTTACCGCCAAGAAATCCGGCGATAGTATTCCCGACAAAACTTGTCAAAAACCAGCAACCCATTGTTAATGACAAAAATTTTACCGGAGCCAGCTTTGAAACAAGTGATAAACCAATCGGCGATAAGCATAATTCTGCAACAGTCATTATAAAATATCCCCCAAACAACCACATCGGAGAAACTTTTGAATTTATTGATAAATAAGCGGCTAATACCATTATTAAATAAGCAAAAAATATTAAAAAAAGTGATATAGTAAATTTTTCAACTGAAGTCGGTTCTTTGTGTTTTGTCCTTAAAAATACCCACAAGGATGACATTAAAGGAGCTAGCGTAATAATAAACAAAGGATTTAAAGATTGAAAATATCCTGTCGGAATTTCATAACCAAAAACTACACGATTAGTCTGATACTGGGCAAACAAAGTCAAAGATGACCCTGCTTGTTCAAAACAAATCCAAAAAGGGATTGTAAACAACATCAGAATTACCAAAGCGATAAAACTTTTCTTTTCTGCTTCACTCACAGATTTTGTTATATCTTTGCTGACAGATTTACTTGCATACGAAGGATTTATACCAACCGACCCTAAAAATTTATGTTCAAATATTTTATAGATACAAAGCCCGACAAGCATTCCAAATCCGGCAGAGGCAAAACCGTATTCATATCCATATTTTACGGCAACAGTTCCACAAACCAAAGGCGATAAAAAAGCACCCAAATTAATTCCCATATAAAAAATCGTATACGCCGCGTCTTTTTTATCATTATTATTTTCATATAAAAGCCCCAACACAGAACTTATATTCGACTTAAAAAATCCGTTAGCACTAACCATTAAAAACAGTGCCAATAAAAAGAAACTTTTTGGTGCAAACGCCAACACGAACAATCCGCAACACATCAAAACCGCACCTGCAGTAATACATTTTCTCTGACCAAAATATCTGTCAGCAAGATATCCGCCAATCAAAGGGGTCAAATATACAAATCCGGTATAAAGACCATATATATTTCCCGCTTTTTGAGTTGAAAACATTAAAGTTTGTATCATATACAAAACAATCAATGCCCTCATTCCATAAAAAGAAAAGCGTTCCCACATTTCTACAAAAAATAATAAATAAAGCCCTTTTGGGTGATTTTGTTTAAACAAACTTATCATAAATGAATTTTATCATAAAAAGTTCAAATATCTTAACATTTTGGCAAATTTTAATCTACAAATTTGTTTATTAAAATAAATAATTACTCAATTTAGAAAGGATAAATTATGGTAGATAGTGTAAGTGGAGTAAGTACAATCAACATTCGCAAACCTCAGGAATACGAGCATTACAAGTATGAAGTCGAAATCAACGGCAAAAAACAGATGGCAGAAGTCGAAAGAACCCCTAACGGAAAAGTAACAATTAAAGTCGGCGACGGAAAAGATACAAAAACAATTGTTACAAACACGGACGGACTTTTAGAATTTAATAAAAACTATATGCCAAAAGACGATTTGTATAAAAATGTTCAAACTGAAGAAAAACCGGAAAACCAAAAAGTCTATTCAGGACCGCTTGCTCAAATAATGCGAAATATTGCACTTGCAGGTATGAGATTAGGAGCTACAGGCTTGTCAAACAACTCAACAGACGAAGCATTAAACCAACAAATGTTAATAAATCAGCAAAATCAAATATTGCAGGATCAAATGTTTCAAAACCAATTAATCCAACAGCAACAAATGATAGATAATCAAATCAATACAATGCAGCAAACCACACCGGGAATGGGTATAATTTAACAATCATGAAAATTTCTCCGGATAAAGCCGTAAATATAATAAAAAAATCAATAACCATCGCAAATGACAGCGCTAACGAGATTCAAAAAGTTAGCCTGTCAAACGATGAGCTTCCGAGATTTTCTTCGCCGGAAATGATTATGGCAAGAACCTTAAATAAAATTGCAATAAGGCAAACCCGTACTTGTAAAAAATTCACTTACCCGAACGCAAATGTTCAGGATTTACAAAGACTAACTTCAGAAACCATAGAGGCTAGTTACAGCAGAGTAAGCTGGACAAACCCAAAAGACGGGAAGATCTATCACCTGCTCAAAGAAGCTGATTTAGGTGATGATAAAATTTTAGTTCGCATACTTAACGAAGACGGTTCATTTCTAAAAAACGCCGAAATTACACCTCAAAAAATTATTTTAGTTGATGATTTTGAAACTGTTGACGGTTTTTACGGATTAACACACGGAGAAATGACTTCAACTTATTTAAAGCGCCACAATCCGTTTGCCAAAATTGAAACAATAAATATAGGATGTTCATCACCGCAAAACAAGAGGTATCTTGACGCATACAAACAAATTTTAAAAAGAATAGAAAACGGCGAAAAAATTGATTACGTGAGCTGTTCGCTCGGCGCAATATGTTATTCAACAAAAAGAAGCGTTAATCCAAACATTCTTCCTGAAATGCAAATATTTTCCGAAATTGCAAATAAAGGGACCCGAGTATTATTTGCCTCAGGGAACTCAAAAGACGCAGCCCAAACGACCAATCAAGTATTACTCGTATCAAGAAAAGCTGAAGGAGTGGGGTCAATTTCACCCAAAACTCATAGATTATCCGAATTTTCAGCCTCACGAAATTCACAATTCACCCAGCACTACGAAGTCGGGGAATACCATATCAGACCAACCGCCTACGGAGCAAATATCACGGGACTTACGGGTACGGACATCATTATCAACGACACAAAATATAACCAACAAATTGCAAAAAACATTTTGATAGGAAAAACCAAAGACCGAGTTGATAAACTTTTGGAAAAAATAAATAACGAGATTAAGGAAAACAGGGCAAAAAAATTTTCATTATTTGGAAAAGGAAAGCCAAATTTTGACGAATTGAGAAGAATTGAAGAACGTCAAAACGTCTTAGAAAAAAGGAAAAGGAAAATTTATGATTTTATCAATTTCACAAAACTAGACGGAAATATTTATGAAGGAACAATAGATTTTTCGGGAACAAGTTTTGCGGCTCCCATAAGAACAGCAAAACTCGCACTCAACGACATGTTAAAGGATATATTGTAAAAAGTAGGGAAGCAAATTTCATCTCTACTAAGATAGGAGAGGGGTGCGGTCTGGTCAGGGTATAACACCCATGTCATCCTGAATTTATTTCAGGATCTTATAATCGTGGTACACTTGCGAAATTTCAAACAGATCCTGAACAAAACAAAATCTACGCAGCTTTGCCGCTTGATTTTTAGTTTTTTCAGGATGACATGTGCGTTAAACAATTTTGTCACCAAAAGCATAATACAAAAAATCAAACACCTGTGTCATCCTGAACTTGTTTCAGGATCTAACGAATATGGCATGGTTGCTATGGTTTAGCAAATTTCTTGTTGCATTAGTAAATGCGACCTACTTTTTAACTCTCCTATATTAAGAGAGGGAAAAGTTGTAACTCTAACTTTGCTGGTGAAATTATACAGATTGATATTTCTCAAAAAAAATACGGACTATGAATTTCATAGTCCGTATTTTTTACTCGATTTGCTATTATTCTTTTACGTATTCAGCATCGATTACATCGTCATCGTTATTGTTTGAAGATGAGTTGTCTGATGATGCACTTTCGGAATTTGCACTCTGTGCTGCTGCACCTTCTTTTTGTACAGCTTCATAAGCTTTTTGAGAAATTCCAAACATTGTTTGTTGTAATTCTTCAGATAATTTTTTCAATTCATCTGATGATTTATTTTCATCCAATGCCTTTTGTAATGCTGATTTTTGTTCTTCTAATTTTGATTTGTCACTTGCATCAATCTTACCTTCAAAGTCTTTCATTACTCTGTCTGCTGATGCTATAAGGCTTGATGCGTTATTTTTTATTTCTGCTTCTTCTTTTTTCTTTTTATCTTCTGCTGCGTTTGCTTCAGCTTCTTTTACCATTTTATCAATATCTTGTTCTGACAAGTTTGAAGAATTTGTAATGGTAATTTTTTGTTCTTTATTTGTAGCTTTGTCTTTTGCTGAAACATTTACAATACCGTTTGCATCGATATCAAATGTTACTTCAATTTGAGGAATACCGCGCATTGCAGGAGCAATACCTTCTAAACGGAACATACCCAATGATTTGTTATCTCTTGCCATTGGTCTTTCACCTTGAAGAACTTGAATATCTACAGCTGTTTGGTTGTTTTCCGCAGTAGAGAATACCTGAGATTTTGAAACAGGGATTGTTGTGTTTCTCGGAACTAACGGAGTCATAACTCCACCCAAAGTTTCGATACCCAATGTCAACGGAGTTACGTCTAACAATACGATATCCTTAACTTCACCTGCAAGTACACCCGCTTGAATTGCAGCACCAACCGCTACAACTTCATCAGGGTTAACTGATTGGTTAGGTTCTTTGCCTGTATAATCTTTAACAAGTTTTTGTACTGCCGGAATTCTTGAAGAACCACCAACCAAGACAACTTCATTGATGTCTGATTTTGAAATTCCTGCATCTTGAATAGCTTGTTCTACAGGTTTTTTACATCTTTCTAACAAGTCATATGATAATTCTTCAAATTTAGCTCTTGTTAAATTTAAATCCAAGTGTTTTGGTCCGTTTGCGTCTGCTGTGATGAACGGTAAGTTGATATTTGTTTCAAATACAGATGATAATTCACATTTAGCTTTTTCTGCAGCTTCTTTAACACGTTGCATAGCTTGTTTATCACCGGTTAAATCAATACCTTCCTGTTTTTTGAATTCTTCACAAATCCAATCCATTACTTTTTGGTCAAAATCATCACCGCCTAAGTGAGTATCACCTGATGTTGATAATACTTCGTGTACACCATCTCCGATTTCAAGAACTGAAACATCAAATGTACCACCACCTAAGTCGAATACTAAAACTTTTTCAGCTTTATCTTTTTCAAGTCCGTAAGCCAAAGCTGCAGCTGTTGGTTCGTTTACGATACGTAATACGTCCAAACCTGCAATTTTACCGGCATCTTTTGTAGCTTGTCTTTGTGCATCATTAAAATATGCAGGAACAGTAATAACTGCAGATGTAACTTTTTCTCCCAAATAATTAGAAGCATCATCTGCTAATTTTCTTAAAATCATTGATGAGATTTCTTGAGGAGTATAATCTTTGCCCTCAATACTTACTTTATAATTTTCGCCCATGTGTCTTTTGATTGAAGCGATTGTTTTATCCGGATTAACGATTGCCTGACGTTTTGCCAATTGTCCAACAAGTCTTTCTCCTGTTTTTGAAAAACCTACAATTGAAGGGGTTGTTCTTGAACCTTCAGCATTTGCAATAACTGTCGGTTTTCCGCCTTCCATTACCGCAACAACTGAGTTTGTTGTACCTAAGTCAATACCAATTGTTTTTGCCATAATAATTATCTCCTTTACTTAAATATTTTTCTTATCATGCCTTATTCTTGTTATAACACTGTTTTTTAGAAATCCTTAAAAAATAAACAAAAAATTAACAATTCGAGTTTATAAATTAATAATTTTTTAAATATTACCAAGTTTACCTTGCAAGAATAGTGAAAATTTTGTAAGATGTGCTTATGTATGAAATTAAAAAACAAATTTATTTAACATTATCCAAAAACCAAAAATCCGCTTTGTGTAACTATTTACGGGCAACAGTAAAAAAATCTGCAAGCTTATCTGTGGATGAAATATTAAATAATTTTTTGGAAGATGAAAAATATTATTTGGAGCTAAATTGTTCAAGATTTGAATTTTTGACAGATATGTTGGAGGATGAACAATTTATCAGTGATACCGTTAAATATTTACATGAATGTAAAAAATACTATGAATATAAAGAGAAACAACGTCCAATTATTGAGGCAAATAAAGAGTTTGAAAGACAGAAAAGAAAATTCCTGCAAGAAATAAAAATGTCGAAAGAAACTCCTACAAAAAAACAACTATACTATTATGATAAATTGTGTAAAAAATATAATATCGAAAAAATAGATTTGAATTCAAAACTTGAAGCACGTAATGCAATTGACAAAATACTTCAAGAACATACGCAAAACTACCGAACATATGAGGATGATGAATGCTAATAAGTGATATCGTAAAAATTTTAACCGACTCAGGCATAGCTGAAAATGAGGCAAATATCGAAGTAAAACTTTTGATTGAACATTTTGCAGGGTTTTCTGCAATAGATATAATAATGGGCAAAAAACTTACTGATGAAATGTTAAAGCCCGTTATTGAAAAAGCAAAACTGCGTGCTGAAACTCATCAACCCATTCAATATATTCTCGGTGAAGCTGATTTTATGGGTGAAAAATTTTTGGTAAATTCATCTGTTTTAATACCAAGAGATGAAACGGAATTGCTCGTAAGACAGGCAATTGAAATAATTAATAATAACAATTTTAAATTAGCTTTGGATATCGGAACAGGTTCGGGATGTATCGCTTGTATGGTTGCAAGACATACGAACTGTCAGGTTATCGGAGTTGATATTTCTTCTAATGCGCTACATACTGCTTTTTCAAATATGGAACGCATGAACTTATTTAACAAAGCAACATTTAGAAAATCTGATTTATTTTCAAAAATCAGAGAAGATGAAACTTTTGACATTATAATTTCAAATCCTCCCTATATCCCGCCTCAAATGCAAAAAAACATTCAAAAAGAAGTTTCTTTTGAACCGAGCTCGGCTCTTTACACAAAGGATAATAAAGGACTTGAGTTTTATGAAAAAATAACCAAAAATGCAAAACAATTTTTAAACCCGGACGGTTATTTAATATTTGAAATTGGCATGGGGCAAAGTTCAGATGTTGCGCAAATTATGAAAAATACGGGGTTTAGAGATATAAAAGTACTAAAAGATTTGGCAAACATTGACAGAGTAATATTTGGAAGAAATTAAGCATTGAACACAAGTTCAGGGTGACATGAAATTAAATACACCAGGGTAAAACGAGTTTGTCATCCTGAATTTATTTCAGAATCTTATAATCGTTGTACACTTGCAAAATTTCAAACAGATCCTGAACTTGTTTCAGGATCTAACGAATATGGCATGGTTGCTATGGTTTAGCAAATTTCTTGTCGCATTAGTAAATGCGACCTACTTTTTAACTGTAGTAACCAAGCATAATAAAACACCTCCCCTAAAAAGGAGAGGTGTTTTGAAAAATATTAAGCCTTTGCAAAAGAGTCATTTGCTCTGGTTTTGATTTCGTTTTGTAGTTTGTCAATAAACTCATCAACGGTAAATGTTCCGACTTGACCTATTCCGCGAGCTCTGACAGCTACAGAATTTGCTTCAATTTCTTTATCGCCAATTACACATACATAATTGATTTTTTTATCCTGTAGGCTTTCTCTAATTTTGTAATTCATACTTTCAGATCTGTCATCAAGCGATACTCTTATGCCGGCATCACGCATTTTTTTGTAAACCTTTTCGGCAAAATCAACGTGTTTATCGTTAGAAATAGGTACAATATTTACCTGAGTTGGTGCAAGCCATGCAGGGAAGCATCCCGCATAATGTTCAATAAGGATACCGTGAAATCTCTCCATTGAGCCAAAGATTACGCGGTGTAACATTATAGGAGTTTTCAACTGACCGTCTTTATCCTGATATTTGATATCAAATCTTGCAGGTAAATTAAAGTCTAATTGAATTGTTGCACATTGCCAAGTTCTGCCGATAGCATCTTTAATCTTGAAGTCAATTTTTGGACCGTAGAACGCACCGTCACCTTCATTGATGTCGTATTTCATTCCGCGTCTGTCCATAGCTTCTTTCAATCCGGCTTCTGCTCTGTTCCAGTTTTCTATTTCCCCAACAAAACTTTCGGGACGAGTTGAAAGCTCAACTTCAAATTGCATATTAAATATTGCCATTGTATCAGCTACAAAATCAATAATTGCATTGATTTCATCAACTAACTGTTCAGGAGTACAAAAAACGTGAGCATCATCTTGTGTAAAGCCTTGAACTCGAGTTAATCCTCCTAATGCCCCTGATTTTTCTTTACGATAAACGGTACCCAATTCTGCCATTCTCAATGGTAGTGAGCGATATGAGTATCTGTTTGCCTGATAAATCAAAATATGGAAAGGACAATTCATAGGTTTTACAACAAATTGTTCATCAGAATCATCTTCTTTTTGTACAAAGAACATGTTTTCTTTGTAGTGGTCCATGTGACCTGAAATTTCCCAAAGTTTTGATTTTGCAATTTGCGGTGTATTTACAATCACATAACCGCGTTTTCTGTGTTCTTCTCTCCAGTAATTTTCAATCTGTTCTCTTACAGTTGCAAGGTTAGGATGCCACAATACAAGACCTCCGCCCAGTTCTTCTCTTACAGAGAATAAATCTAACTGTTTGCCGAGTTTTCTGTGGTCACGTTTTTCAGCTTCTTCAAGGAATGTTAAATAAGCCTGTAAGTCTTCCTTATTCCAATAAGCTGTTGCATAAATACGCTGTAACATCTTTTTGTTTTCATCACCGCGCCAGTATGCACCTGCAACTTTTAACAGTTTAATTGCATTAGCTTTAATATATGAAGTGTTTGGAAGGTGAGGTCCTGCACAAAGATCATTAAATAATGCATTTCCGTCTTTGTCTTTAGTTATGTACAAAGTAGGATTATCGTTTTTGTGTTCTTCCAATAATTCAGCTTTGTATATTTCCCCTTCATCCTTAAATGCTTTAATTTGGGCTTCCACATCAGGAATTACATATTTTTCAAATGTGAGATTTTGTTTAATAATCTCTTTCATCTTTTCTTCGATTTTTACTAAATCATCTTCCGTAAAAGAATGACCGTCCGTTAAATCAAAGTCGTAATAAAAACCGTCAGCGGTTGCCGGTCCGATTGCTAACTTTGCAGACGGAAACAGGCTCTGAACGGCTTGTGCCATGATGTGTGAGGTTGAGTGTCTTAAAATACTCAAAGTTTCGTTGTTCTTTTCCATTTTTTCTTCTTTCTATCCTTTTGGTATATGGTAAATTTTTTCGGTTAAACCGTTTCAGTCAAAAACATTTGAAAGAATAGTTTACCACCAGGGCGGATCCCCTTAACTATACTACCCCACTATTATAATATAAAATATTTAAAATGAACCTAATTTAATGCTTGAAGTTGACGGATTTTTGTATTTATCTCGTTCATTAAATTAACATCGTCCGTTTGTCGTGCGTATTTTTGAGCTTTGTTTAATAAATTAAGAGCTTTATTTATTGCATTATACTCAACCATAATATCCGCAGAGGCTAAATAATTTTGTGCAGTTTTTAAAGGAGCATCAGCCTGTGTGTAATTTTTTACGGCATTTGAATATGATTTCAAAGCTTTCTCTGGCTCATCAAATTTTTTATATGCTTTGCCGGTATTAGAATCAACAAAACCTTTAAGGTGAGCATTATCTGTTTCGTTTGCTAACTCTCGAGCTGTATCATAATATTCAAAAGCTTGTTTCTCATACATATCTGTGTAAATATTTCCAAGCTTTGTCAAAGATGCACTTTGTGCAGGTAAATTATCAGCCTCGCCGGCATGCGAAACTGTGCTGAGATAATGATCAATCGCAGGTTTTATTTGGTTTACATCATCATAAATCTGCGCCATTGAATAATGAGCTTTTGTCTTGACATTTTCATCAGTTGTTAATTGTATTGATTGATGATAACTTTTTAACGCTTGAGCAACGTAATCATGATTATCGTAAATTTTTCCTACTTCATAATATATTTTCCCTGACGTTTCGGTATCATCAATTTCCAAAGCTCTGTTTAAAGCCTGCTCAAACAGTTTTATTGCTTGTTCCGGATTGTTTGCATAAGCATATTTTTTTGCCTGAATAAATAATGATTTTAACTGTTTATCTTGAGGAATTTTGTTGATATTTTGCCCTGCAACAGTTATAGGAATAACCTTTGAACTTTCTCCTACATTTTGGTTTTCTTGCTCCTGCGCAGTTTCTTTCAATTCGTTTTGTCGTGTAGTCTGACTAGTTGAGCCATCAGGGAATTTTACCAAAAATCTTTCGTTTATACTTTCTTCATTGTAGTTTAAATCAATATTTTGCAAGAATAAAGCATCAACCCAATTTTCAACAACTTTGGAATCTTTTTTGAGTGTTTCTGAAATATACCCATCCAAAATTGATGCAGCAGAATTTAAAGTATTTTTTATCAATTTTGCGTCAGCTTTTCCGGTTTGCACCTGTTTTTGAACAACGGCTAAATAACCGTTAACAATTTCGTTCAAATCCTCAGGAGTACCAATTGCAATTGCTGTGTTTTTAAAATCCTTTAAAATTTGGGCTATATTTATTTTGTTATTTATATCGGGAGAAACAGCTGTTTCACTTCCTGAAATATTTGCAGTTTGCGTATTTCGATTGGGAGAAATGTTGATATTTACATTATTGTAAGCATTTTGAGGAGGTAATGCAAATTTCTGTTCATAAGCCGGAGTATAAGATGGAACTTTTTGTTCTACGTAATTTAATCCGTTACTTTTTGAATTTTGACCGGTTTCACCTTCCTTGCGCGCTCCGGTAGCAGATGATTTTTCTTCATCATCACGTTTTCTTACCGGACGTCTTTCATCCGGTTTTATATATGGTCGTTGATAAATGTTATTAAGACTAAGTCCCATATTGTTTCTACCTGCTGCCCAAAGTCATTAATTTACACTCTATTTTTAGCATAATTCCAACTCCATTGGGTCATACTTTTGTATGATTTATGCTAACTTTAGTTTAAGTTTTTTTCTTGATATATCAATTTTTTAGAATTTTATTTTAACAAATGTAAATTATTTGACCTATTCCCATGACAAAATATTTTTGTTATTTTATTATCGTCTTATAAAATCGGAGGCATAATGTTTACGACTATGACAGAAAACAAATCAAGTTTTGACTTAACATCAAAAAGCGCTTTTTCAAGTGAAAACGATACTTTTACATCTCGATCATTTGCTGCGCTTTTAGCAAAAAATAATGTTCCGGCATCACATAAAAGAATTGCCGATAATTATTTAATTGTAAAAAAAGTTTTTAAATTTCAAGCTTGCTTGAGCCGAATATCGAATGTTGAAAAATCTATGCTTGAAAAATACGATTTTAACATTTTGGAATACACAACAATGAAACAAATGTATGATGAATTGTCACTACTGCAAAAATGGTCAACTTCAGATGATAAATCATTATCAGAAGCCGCTGATAATATACTTCTTATCAGAGTAAAAGAATTAAAATATTTGGAAGCTAGTCGTTATGCTTCAATTTCAAATGAAATCTATAACGGTTATAAAGCTCTTGTTCAATATTTACACGAGATAAGTAAATTCCAAACTGTGCAAAATCTAAGAACTTTAAACTTCTAAGTTGAGGCAGGTTTTAGTTTTCTTGTTGATAACCAAAGTTTTTTAAGACTTTATCTTTTTTGCGCCAATCTTTTTCGACTTTTACTTCAAGTCCGAGAAATACTTTTTTGTCTGTTATTTTTTCAAGCTCCAAACGGGCTTCTGTTCCAATTTTTTTTAACAGACTTCCGCCTTTTCCTATTAAAATTCCCTTTTGACTTTTTTGTTCACAATAAATGGTTGCATAAATTTTATCAATTTCAGGTTGTTCCTTGTATTCTGTTACTTTAACCGCAACTGAATGAGGAATTTCATCAGACGTATTTATAAGTATTTTTTCTCTTATTATTTCTTCTGTTACGTCGCGCATTGTTTCTTCCGTAACAACATCATCAGGGTATAAAAGTTCACCTTCCGGTAATTTTTTATAAATATTTTTTATCAAAGTATCAATATTACGACCTGTTTTTGCGGAAATTTTTACAAGCGGAAGATTTTTATCAAACAGCGTTTTATAAGATAACAAGTTTTCTTCTACTTTTCCTTGTTTTTTTATCTTGTCTACTTTATTCATTACAATAATAATTGGGATTTCTGTCTGTAAAAGATTCTGGGCAATCCACTTGTCCCCTTTTCCTGCAGGTTCAGAACCATCGACCAAAAATAATATTAAATCGGCGTCAGGAACTGCTATTTTTGCTTCGTCAAGCAGAAATTCGCCAAGTTTGTTTAGGGGTTTATGAACGCCCGGGGTATCAACAAAAACTATCTGCCCTTCCGGCGTTGTTAATATACCCTTAATTCTTTTCCTTGTAGTTTGAGCTTTATCGGTTGCTATTACAATCTTTTGCCCCAACACCTGATTTAACAGGGTTGATTTACCTACATTCGGACGTCCTATTATTGCAACAAATCCACTTTTCATAAACTTATTGTAACATAAAGTTTTATTTTTTTTAACAAAGTAGCAAAAAATTTAACTCTCGGTTATTATATAATTAGTAATGTGTAGTTGTTAGATTAATGGAAACCAATGATTAATAAAAAAAGTATAATAATTGCAGCGGCTTTGGCGGTTTTTAGTACATGCCTCAATCCTGCTTTAGCTGATAACAACAGTTTGCTACAGATGGATATCAAAAAATCTGCAGCCGCTGATACTGTTGATGTAACTTTTTTCACCACAGGTGATATGTCTAGTTCTGTAGCTTCCAGAAAAGCTAACAATCGTTACGTAGTGCTGTTACCTAATGTTTCAAGTACAGCATCAGTTGCTCCGAGTTTTGGAGCCGTGAAAGATTTAATTACTGATATTGACGTAAAACACGTTAATGACGGGATTGGCGGTTATACAAAAGTTACTTTTTCAACAACAAAACCCATTAACATTAAAACTCACATGAAAAAAACTGCACCGCTTACACAAGCTCAAAAAGATTATAAAGAGATTTTGGCAAAAAATAATACAACAACCCCGACTACACAAACATCTACAAAACCGCAACAGTCAACAAAAGCAGTTGCGCAGCCTAAAGTTGCTCAGACAACAACAGCAAAACAACAACCAAAAGAAACTGCAAAACCTGCGGCAAAACATGCTCAAACAAAAAAAGTGGAAACAATAGCAAAAACTTTAATTGCACCAATAAAAGCAGCTCCGAAACCTCAACAGAAGGTTGTTGATACTGTAAAACCACAACCAAAAAAAATCGTTCAACCAAAATCTGAACCTGCAAAAGTTCAGCCAAAACCGGTAACGGCAGAAGAAACCTACGTTCCGAAAATGAAATTTGACGAAAACGGTAAACGTATGGTTGATTTGGAACCGAGAGTGTCGCACAAAATTGTAGAAGAAACCCAACCTAAACCAAAAACAGATCCTATTTTTGATATTGATGAAAAATCTGTTCAACAAACACCTGAGGCTACGGTTGAAAACGTACCTGTTGCAGAAGAAACTCCACAATCCGAAAATAATTCATCAAATCATCACTTGCCTTGGTGGATATTCATTGCAGGAGGCGGAATTGCTGTTATCGGAATGTTATATCTTATTTTTGATGCGTTTATGCATTCAACCAAAAAAGATCAAACCAGATTGCAATCTTTCTTTGATATTGCATCACAAAACCAAGCAAAACGCAGAAGACGTGAATATTATGATATCGTTAATAATGGCGATTTGAATTGGCAGGAAAAATATAAATTGTACTCTGAAAAAGAGGAAAAACGTAAAATTAAAAAAGCTCCTATGGATATGTCATACGTAACAGATCTTTCCGGAGTTAAAAAAGCTATTATTGAACCTGAAACTCAGTCTCAGGAAACCGTAAAACCTGTCGTTCAGCAGTTAAACATTACTCAAGGCGATGATTTCAAATCTAAATTTAACGAAAAAATGCAGGCTAAGATTTCACAAATGGAGCATGCACTTTCTCAAACTCCTACGGTGAAAGAACCTGAAGAAATTAACAACAACGTAAAATCCGAAGATGATGCTATTATCAACAAGATTTCAGAGATTAAATTAAAATCTTTCTCTAAATCAATCACCTTAAAAGAATCGCAAAGAACATTGGCGGATGAGGATAAAATTTCAAGAAATAAATCATACAAAGAAGGTAGATTTGTTAAACTTAAGAACTCTCCGCTTAGTGTAAGCAGGAGAAAATCAACTGCGTCCGGCTTGAGTGCTTCGGATTTAATCGAAACAGGAAATAAATACTTAACAAATAATGGGGAAATAAAAATGAGCAAGGAAAATGAAAACTATTTATTATCATCACTTGATGAGTACCTGTCAATACTAGACAGTGAAACAGAGAAGAAATCGACAACAGCAGGAAGTCTGGCACAACTGAAGTCATCTGCACAACCGATGACAAGATCAGGTATGACAAATCCGATTTCTCGTGCGGCTAATTCTGTTCAACCGGGACAAAATTCAACACCTTATATGAACGGTTTAATCGTAAAATCAGGATACAATATTGATTCTGAAAAAGGTTTTTACATAGTCAACATTGACGGCGTTTCGGCTTTGGTCGGAAGAATTAAAGACAGCATATTTGTTTTGAAAAAATTTGACCATGTTGTTGACAAACCAATCCAAGTAAGACCTGATGACGGTAGTGTTTATATCGTAAAAGTAGGGAAATTCAAATGTCTTGTGGATGTTGCTAAAGACAAAATGGGAACACTTATCGAA
This sequence comes from uncultured Candidatus Melainabacteria bacterium, assembly GCA_946055575.1. Classification (GTDB taxonomy): domain Bacteria; phylum Cyanobacteriota; class Vampirovibrionia; order Gastranaerophilales; family Gastranaerophilaceae; genus Zag111. The sequence continues at coordinate 1,303 of CAMGGL010000023.1, read as the reverse complement.
ATCTAAAATTTAAATAATGTACAAAAAAATAGTTTTACTTGTTTGTTTAATAATAATTGCAGGCTTGTGTTTTTATATGAAAAATTATAAGATAACACAGCCTGCACAAAATAAAATCACTATACAATTTTCATCTTGGGGGTCAGAATCCGAAATAAAAATTCTGAAACCTGTTTTGTCGGAATTTGAGAAAGAAAATCCTGATATAAACGTCGAGTTTCTGCATATTCCGCAAAATTATTTTCAAAAATTGCACTTGCTGTTTGCCTCAAATACTGCCCCTGATGTTGTGTTTATAAACAATCAACTTCTGCCTATATACGCAAATGCAAATGTTTTGGAAGATTTAAGCCAATACAAAAAAGAACTTGAATTTGATAAGTTTTACCAAAAGTCACTTGATGCAATGACATGGAAAGGTAAAGTATATGCAATTCCAAGAGATATATCAAACCTTGTAATTTATTATAATAAGAATATCTTTGATGAATATAAAATTCCGTATCCTGATGTGAATTGGGATTACGAAACCTTTTTACAAAGTGCAATAAAATTAAGTCATCCCCCAAAAAATTACGGGATTTCGTTCGAAGAAGATCCGCTTTTTTATCAACCGTATTTAATGAGTTTCGGACTTGACAGTATTCCGAAGTTTGAAGATGAGCAAACCTTTAATGGCTTGAAAAGGTATTCAGATTTGCGCAATAAATATCATGTAGCGCCAAATCGTCATGAAGCAGGGAGTGCAACAATGGCGCAACTGTTTTTGCAGGGAAAACTTGCAATGCACTTATCAGGACGCTGGCTTGTTCCAAAATATCGTGAGGAAGCTAAATTTGACTGGGATGTTGTAAGTTTTCCAAAAGGTTCGGTTGGTTCTGTAGTGCCTTTGGATGCTTCGGGTTGGGCAATATCAAAATCTTCAAAACATAAACAGGAAGCGCTTAAATTGATTAAATATCTGTCTTCTAAAACCAGTTTAGAGGAATTTACAAAAAGTGGATTGATTGTTCCTGCACGAATCGAAGTTGCAAACTCAAAATATTTTTTAGATAAACAAAAGCCAAAAAATGCAAAAATATTTTTATCTGTTATTGAGACCTCAAAACCGACACCTGTAACTGTCAATTATCGTGAAGTCTTGGATACATTGAGAACAAAAACAGAGGATATGTTTAATAAGTGAAACTCTGAAATCGTCTTGAATTATTCAGGGTTATGTCATTGATATTACGTTGTTAAGTTTTAAAGATCCTGAAATAAATTCAGGATGACATACGCGTTAGACCTTTATTTTCCTTAT
>CAMGGL010000022.1 GCA_946055575.1 uncultured Candidatus Melainabacteria bacterium | reverse complement strand
ACAAAAGTACTTTTTTCATTTTATAAGATCCTTATGTTAATGTTAATTTTATCATATATTTATTATTAAATCAATTTTATAAAGAGGGTAGCAGGTAGGTTGTAGGTTGCAATTTTTTTGCACCTTAATTGCGTGATTTTGTATTGTTTAGGATCTTCTTAACTTTGGCAAAGATTTGAAAGCCGTTGACCAGACCTCACCCCAGCCCCCTCTCCTACCTTAGGAGAGGGGAATATTTTGCGCGTATGTCATCCTGAACTTGTTTCAGGATCTTTTGCCTCCGTACCGGTCTACCCTATTGACTAATGACTAACAATTATTGACTGCTTGTTATTGATAAAACTTTATATTACAAAAAAGGTGGCAAATTTTATTTTTAGCTGCCTTTTAATATTTGTATTCAATAGAAAGGTTTTATCATGCGAATAAATAATAACGTACAATCTCCTAATTTTGGAATGGCTTTGAGGATAAATAAAAACGCACAAAAGTCGTTAAAAGAATTACCTATGGATTCTCTTAATGAGTTAAAGATAATTGGTGAAAGATTAAAGGATACCAAATATTATCATATAGGAATATCAGACCAAAATGGCGATATAGTTGCAAAACTTGAAAGTGATAAAGATGCTTATTTCGGATTTTTTAACGACGGACCTTGGGGCTATCACGTAAAGCGTTACGCTCTTTTAGAAAAAGACGGAAAATCAGTTCCTGATGAAAATGAAATTCTCATTGAATGTGACGGTGCGCCGGTTTTTACAAAGTGGGTTAAAAGACACTTTGTATCTGAAAAACCTGACCCGGTTTATGATTGCCGTTCTGTACAAGGTTCATTGGATAATTTGAAAGAAATTCGAGAATTGTCTGATGTGGCGATAATTTTAGATGAGGCTACCGTGCAAAAATATGCTCAAGAATTGGCTAAACAAAAAGCGCAAGATGAAGCAAAAGCCGCTACCTCAAAAGCCGTTGAAAATTTGCTTGATGAGTTCGGGGTGTAAGCAGGAATTTTAACAGTTTGATTGAATTTATTTCCCAAAAAAGTTTTCGTAATTTTCTTTACCGAAAATCCTAACTTGAACATTCTTTATCAGGTTATCGTATTTTTCAGAAGGTAGTCCCCATTTCTCTGCTAAAGCTCTCATTGCAGAATACTGTTGAACTTCAATCTCTCCTACTTTCGGAGCATTGATATCAAAACCCTCTTTTTGTGCTTTTGCAACAAACTCATCATGAGCTTCTTCTAAAAGTTCCAATTGTCTTTTAACATAATGCAGAAAAGGCTTATTATCAGCCTGAGCTTGTTCTATTTTTAATTGTAGTCTGTTAAAATAATCGTGATTTCCGCTGTTCATTTTTATTGCCATAATTTTACCTCTTTGATTATACTATAGTTTTACGTTTTTGACAATCCTGTTATACTGTTGTTTTGAGTTCTTTTACTGATAAAGAAGCAAAGTATTGAGTAAATTGATCATAACTTAAAGTCATGCAGTATAAACTGTTATATGGATTTATAATTGTTACTGTTTTATTTTGAGAATCGATTTTTTCGATACAGTATGCGTGCTTTGGAGTGACTCCGTATTCGGGAAGGTTACCATCATCTCCAATACCTGATCCGGCAGTTAATAATACATTATCTTTATCTGCATACTTATTTAATAGTTCTTCCATTTTATTTTTTGGTATTACTTCAGTATTCGGCGGGTAGTCTTCCAGACCGGAATATACTGTGTATTGCACAGAATCATTTGTTCCTAAAATCTCATTAAATACGATATGCTCATTTCCTCCAGAGATGTAATTCATTGCTTCATCTGCTTTAACAGTTGAGGCATCCTTTACTCCATGATTTGCTGAATATTTTGCTTTAGCATAAGCCTGTTCAAGTAATAAATTACCTTTTGAAGTTCTTGCTTGTAGGGTTTGTACATCTAATTCTCCGTTTTTAAATCTTACCGGATGATTTGGATAGCCCGGGAAGGTTATGACAATATCATTTCCTTCTTGTTTTATCATTTTCAATAAATCAATTCTTGCGTAGTCGTTTTTCATAAATGCAATTAAACCGCCTGATAAGAAGTAGCAATCACCTGTGTTTGCACCCTGTTGAATACATAAACTGCTATAAGGAGGGAAGAGTTGTTCATAAGTTTCTGCACTCATATCCAATTGAACCATTTTTCCTCGGTCATTTATGTAGGTTTTGTTTCCGATTGCGACAACTTGACCTTGTTTTGTTGTATTTAGCAGAGTTTCAGGTTTAGTAGTTGCATCAAATTTTGGCATTTGAGCGTATTTAGCCTGTGCAATTCTCGGGTTTACTTCGCTATGTTTAACAAAAGGCAGTGCGATTGGAAGCTCTTCACCTGCTTTTATTTTATCAATGATTGTTTGTAAGTGGTGAATTTTTGCAGGAGTATCAGCATAAGCAATTGCATCATGTATTTGTTTTTGGTCTAAACCTTTTATTGTTATCAAATTGTTAAATACTTCAACATTATCTCGATTTAAAGAAAACATCAGTTGATTAAATTTATAATGCCAAGCGTCATCATCATATTTTGGATAATTTATATGAAGTTTTTCATGGATATCTTTTACATTATCTGCCAAAAATTCGATATCCGGATGTATTTTCGAAAAATGAGCGACAGTTTCCAGCAAATTACCGTCAAGATTTTGCAGTTTTGTTGTGAGTTCTTTAATTTTGACAGGATTATTTCCGGCTGCTTTTTTTATTGCTTCATCAAGTGCTTTTAATGTTTTTTCATCTTTTATATGAAAATAGGTAGGACGAATATTTTTTTGTGCGGTTGATTTAAAGAAATTATTAATATCCATATTATCTGAAGCGTATGGAATTTCATATTGAGATAATCCGCTTTTTATCAGATTTTGGAATTGATCTTTTGACAAATTTTTACATTTTGTTAGATATAAGCAATCTATATTGTTATTTTTCACAAAATCGACAGCTCCGATTGATTTTAAATGATTCCACTCTTGTGGAGTAATATATGATAAAATGATATCGGCATCGGAGCGTATTGAAGAAATGCCACTGCGTAACGAAAACGTATTTACAATTTCGTCAAAGGCAATTGCTCCTTCTTTTGAGGAGAACCATCCTTTTTTAACGATAGAAACGAGTGATGCAGAGCTGTTCAATATAGTATCTAAATTAGCTAAGTGTATTTGTGCATTTTCGTAATCAAAATCGCTGAAATCTTTCATTATGTCGTAGTTTTCAAAGCTGTGCCCGGCATGAACCATCTCATCTATTTTTTTTGTAATCTCAGCCTTTGTCATGTTTTTAGCCCCGATATTGACGGTTTTTGCAAGATTATTTCCGCTTGTAAGCTTCAAAATATCATCAAGAGATAATCTTTTGTTTGGATTTGTTCTTTTAAATTCTTGAATATAGTTGAGAATGCCTTCTGTTCTTTGTGGGGTTTTAATCTCACGTAAGGTAAGTATAATTGTATTTATTTCATCATTGCTAAGTTGATTTAAGGAACAGCGAATAACTCCTTTCTCGTCAAAAATTTCTTGTAAAATTTTTACTTTACCTGTGTAATTATCATTACAACCAACGCAAGCATGTCTAAATAGTTTATTAAAATTCTCGACAGTTGTTTTATTTTTCGGAATAGTTATTATACCATCTTTAACGGATACTTTTTGAGTGTTTGCAAAAAAGTCAAGGATTTCTTTTGAATCTTGATTTGTACACTCGGATATAAGACTGAAAAGTCTAATTGGTGTTTTGACATCTGATATTGATGCAACAGCATATACGGTATTTAATGGAATATTTTTACAGGACGGGTGAGAGAGGTATTGTTCTATCTCTTTTAAATCACTTCGTGAGAACTTAGGTTTGCCGTTCATATCTGTTATAGTGCTTAGTGCGTCGATTTGATCAGAAATTTTTGTTGAAGTTAGTGAAACTTCAGTTGAAAACATTGATTTTACAACCCGTTTAATACGTCCGAATAAAGATGTTGATTTGGGTTTATCAACCTGAGATGAAGGTTCAATTTTTGAAGAAGCATCAGTAGCATTTGTTCTGGAAGTTTCTGGCGTACTTCCTTTATCAACACTTCTTGAGGATTCCGTTATTCTTGATGCCGAATTTTCAGTGGCTTGTGTTGCAGGTCGTTCAGTATTTGTATTATATTGATGTTTTTGAGCACTCGAAGGTTCTGAAGCACTTTTTACAGGACTTGCGTTACTTAGGGCTGACGGCTCCGGCTCAAATCCGCCTTGAATAAGATTTTCTACAAAACCTTTACATTGAGGAGCTAAAACTTCATCATTTCTCAAAACATCTTGAATTACCCAATATTGTTCTGTTGAAACAAAGCTGTTTTGTTTTCTCAAAGCTTCATCAAGAAGGTCGATTTTTGACTGTACTAAATCTTGAGTTATTGGAGTTCCTTTAGCAGCCTCGTTGCGTAAATCATCAATAATATCAGCAACTTGGTCTAATCTCTCATCATAAGTTATCCCTGTATATTTAGGATTATTTTTCAATTGTTTTGCGAGGTTTTGAGCAAATTTTGACGGCTCCGGCTCAAATCCGCCTTGAATAAGATTTTCTACAAACCCTTTACATTGAGGAGCTAAAACTTCATCATTTCTCAAAACATCTTGAATTACCCAATATTGTTCTGTTGAAACAAAGCTGTTTTGTTTTCTCAAAGCTTCATCAAGAAGGTCGATTTTTGACTGTACTAAATCTTGAGTTATTGGAGTTCCGTTTGCAGCTTCGTTACGTAAATCATCAATAATATCTGCGACTTGATTTAGACGTTCTTCGTAAGTTACACTTGTATATTTAGGGTTATTGTTAAGGCTTTGCGCCGTAGCTGATGCTGAGGTACCATCTGATACGGAGCGAGGTGCTATTATTTTGGTGGTCGGAGCAGGAGCTGCTAATGCAACCGTGTCCAATTTCGCAACTGCCATGTAATCTATATATTTTTCTAATTCGTAAATCGGAACTTCTGTTACGACTGAAGTATGCCAAGGATTAGTTATATAAACCATGCCTGTTTTCTCATCATACCCTTTGATTGCATACGCATGAGAAGAATATATATCATATTTACCCGAAAGCAAACTTTCAACTTGACTTTCATCTGCTCGTGTTCCAAATGATATGAAAACATTTTCATCATTTGCGTATTGTTCAATAAGTTCTTTCATTTTTTGTCGGTTTATTACATTGCTTCCAAAGTAGTCAGTTGTAATTTTTGTACCAAAAATTTCATTTAGCACTTCACTATTAAAGCCGCCTTTAAGACGTTTCATTAATGTTTCAATATCGGCAACTTTAGAAATGTCTGTTACTGAACTTGTTGCATCGTATGCTCTTGCACCATTACGTAGTCTGTGAACTGCATAAGCCTGTTCTATCATCAGTATGCCTTCTGCTGTTCCTTCCTGTTTAACACCTTTTTCCTTCTGTGCAGGTGAACGAAGTTGTTTATTATTTGGTGCTAATATTGATTTGCCGTTAGGGAATTTGATTTCATCATTTGTTCCCGGGAATTTGACAAAAATATCATCACCTCTTTGTTCCAATAATTGGTACAAAGATACTCGACCTTTAGGTAAATCCATCAAATTGTCAAGGGTAGAAATGAACCAACAATCTCCGAGAGAGCATTGTTCAAATGAAATTCTGGTTAATGGCGGGAATATTTCTTCAAACTTCTGTCTTGAAAGTTTTAGCTCAACTGCTTTTCCGTTGTCATTTACGTATAATTTTCCGTTAAATTCGGCAACGTCACCGTTTTCTACAAGTTTACCGATATTTGCTATATCTGACGGATTTCTCAATGTTGTGATTAAAGATTCTCCGTTTGCAATTTTTCTTATATCTTTTAGCGTTCTGTTTGATAAGAATGTGTTTTCATCAAGGTTTTTTAATATACTTTCATCAATTTTACCCTGTTTTATCAAGTCAAGTAATCCGCTATCAATAATTTTGTTAAAGCGTTTTAAATTAGACTCTCTGAGTATCAGCAGCTTGTCTATATAAATTGGTCGAATTCCGTACTGATTTATTAAATTTGCCCTGTCTTCAATTGAAAGAGGAACTCCTTTAGGCTGGTTCGCTTGTGCAATAGCCGTAACATCTACATTACCTTTTTTGAGGTTTTCAATAATAGTGAAGGCATCAAGCGGGTTTCCGTTAACTTGCATTTTTAAGAGTTGTTCTAAATTATCAAGGTCTGTTTGATTTTTTACGTTATTAAGCATATCTTGAATTGCGAGTGCTTCAAAACGGTTTTGTGTTGAATTTTCAAGGATTGTGTCTAATGCCTTTTCTTGATATGGTGTTGTTAATTTTAAATTGTTTATTTCTATTACGTCATAAGGTAGTGAACCGTGTTTTTTGAGGTAACGCATTACCGGAGTATCTTTAGCAAGATCGGCTTTGCTTACCGTGATTGCAAATGAAATTCTGTCAATATCATTTGTATTAATCGCATTATGAATCAGTGTTTTGTCAAGCTGTGAAATATCTATTGCTGCCCATAAATTTGCTATTGTATAATTTATATCATAAAGGCTAACTTTTGAATTTGCTAATTGATTAAGAATCTCACTGTAAAAAGCTTGTTTTTCTTTAGTTAAATTGTTATATTTTTCGCAAATCATTTTAACATGTAATAGCTCAGATGCCATTTCATCTTTATCTTTTAGAGCTTTATTGACAAGTTTTTCAACTGTTGCCATATTTTCCGGCGTGTTGGCTGTTTTGGCGATTGTAGATATCTGCCCGTAATCGAGCTTGCTTTCTGTAATATCAATCTCTTTTAACAATTTTTCAAACATAGTTTTTTGATTGTCGTTATTGATATTATTTAGTATGCATACGGCTATACTGTTTTTATTGGTACCTGCTGCATTTACTGATAAATCAAGAGTTAATACTTTATCAACGAATTTGTCAAAATCTTTTATTGATGAATTATGTTTAGCATTCAATATATCTTCTAAGTCTGCGATAGGGAATTGCAGGTCAGTTTTTTCTGCATTGAGTAATTTGACTATTAAGTCAACGTCTTCATACGATTCAATACTTGCTAATAGAAATGTGGTAGCATTAGCATCTTTGTTGATTAGTGCTCTAAATGCCTCATTAGGCATGTTAGTGATGTACGGACCGCCTCCTTTTACTATATTGTTTAGTAAATCCGGAGTTAGTAACGGTTGTCCGTTTGCATCTTTTAAATTCTTTAGTGAATTTATTTTATTTGATAACCCTTCCAATTCTTCTGTAGAAAATTTTAACAAAGTGTCAGGGTTTTTAATAAGAGTATTTAGATCCAAGGATGTGAATAAAGGATTGCCGTCAATATTTTTCATATCCTGTAAAATGTTGATTTTGTTATTTATTGCTCGAATTTCATCTATCGGACATACTAATATTATAGGATTTGTTTTAACCAATGATTTTAATTCAAATGCGTCGAATATAGGATTTCCGTCAGCATCTTTCATTGATTTAAAGATATCAAGTTTTTCTCCTAGCTCTTGTAGGTCACTTTTTTCCAAATTTAATAACTTAGGATTATTTTTAATTATGTCGTCGATTTCACTGGCAGAAAATATCGGCTTCCCGTCCGTACCCTTCAAACCTTTTAGAAGTTCATCAACATTGCTTGCTTTTGTAACGTCCTTAATCTCACCAAAAGCAGAGAACGTATGTCCTGCCGCATTACCGATTAATGACATTATCAATGCCTGATTAAATGCATCAATATTAAATTCACCTTCCTGACAGTACATCTGAACAAGAGATTGTATTGTGTCACTTGATGCTTCAAAACCTAGTGCTTCTATTCTCGCTAAACTTATTGTTACTTCTTTAACAGTTGCAGGATTTGCGTTTGGTAAAAGTTTGGCAACAATGGCTTTATTTTTATCTATAATTTTAGCCGAAATATTTGCCGCTTTAACATTTGATAATTGTGATAATTTTGCAAGAACAGCTTCTACTTTTGCGGCTTTATCAGCAGGAAGATTTGTCACTAATTTAGCAAGCCACTTGTTATTTTGAGCTGCAGCCTGCAAAAATCCTTGTCCGCCCGTTGCAAAAGCATCCGCCATTTGTCCGACCTTGAAACCGAGTGCAGTTAAGGCTCCATCCCACATTGCCTGTTCTGCATCAGCAGTCCATTCCGTATTTGTATAACCGTCGGCATCAGTTGATTTTTCAAGGGCATTCAAGCCGAAAGATACTCCGGCAGTTGCCGCAAAAACAGCCAAACTTCCACCGCCTGTGAACGGAGCTGCTATTGTCGCACCGATAAGTAATCCGAAGTTCACAACCATTTGAGCGCTACTGATAGTTGTCATGTAATTTTCTATCATCTCATCTGTAGCCTGCTGTCCGAAAGCATCACGATATTCTTGCTTAAATCCGTCCATTTTCTTTTCGTATGCAGAATTTAAAATATCTTCAAGGTCAGAATCACTTGTGGAAGCATCATATTCAATTCCGAACAGAGCTTTTGCGACATCTTTCATGCCTGTTTGAAGCTGTTTTGCAACCTCTGCCAATTTATCAGCACTTACAGCTTTTCCGGTTGTTTTGTTGATAATAACACCGTCTTTCAATGCATATCCCAGTCCGTCCAAACTCATAGGTTTTCCTGACATTTTGGATAATTTCTCCATGGTGTCACATATTGCTGTTGTCAACTGCCTGTTATTATTGCTTTTTAATGCGGTATTCAATTCTCTTTGACAAATTACAATATTGTCTTTTGCATAATCCATTGCAACAATTGTTTCTGCTTTTTTGGCAACTTTTTCTACTTTTTCAACACTAAACTCTGTTACTTCTTTTGGTTTTATACCATTTTTTAATGCCGAGATTGATGCACCGTTTGCTGTAATAAATTCTGAGGCTCTTTCTTTAAATACATCTTCAAATGTTACGGATTTGGTCGTTCCGTTTTCAACTTTTGCAAGTCTTCCTTCTGCTGCGAGTTTTAAGTATTTTAAGGTTTCTTCATCATGTTTAATTCTTGCTTCTATGTCATCTCTTGTTGTTCCGATATTATAAACCGAACAAAATGCATTCAATGCACCTGATACAACACCTTGGGATTCTAAAGCAGCTTGATAATCTTTTTTCATTTGTGTTAACTGTTCTTCAAAGGTCTGTACAGTCATTTGATATGCTGCTTTTTGTTCCTCGGTTAAATTTAACGGTTTTGAATTTCTGACATATAAATTGTTGGAAACTTCCGTATTTTCGTTATATTTATCAGAAATGTGTTCAGCGATAAACCCTCCGCCAAAGATTGCCAAACGGTCCCAAAATGCTGCTTTATCTTTGTAATTTGCTTTTTCTTTGTTAAATTGTTCCATAATCTTGGCAAGGCTTGAACCTTTCGCTTTTAATGCTTTATCTACCGCAGTTGCAATCTCTCCTGTAGTGATTGCTTTTAACCCCATAGCTCTGGTATCAAAATCACTGTTTTGTACCAATCTTAAAGCAACTGTAGCAGCTTTGTTTGCATCAATCAGGTTTTTGCTTGCCAGTTCCGCAAAAACTAAATCACTTTGAGTTTGAGAAAATCCTTTTTTCCCTAAGTATGATTCCAGGTTGGTAAAGCCTTTGTTTTTACCGACAGTAGCAAGTAAGGTGTTTAATTGTGCATAAACTTTAGGATCTTTTATTTGTTTTACAGCATCTTGAATTCCGCTGAAACTTCCGTCTAAAATTTCTAACGCTGCTTGCTCTGCTCGTAATTTAACTGCTTCTTCAGGAGTGTATGCACCCTGTTCAATCAGCATTTCGTTAAATTTGCGGATTTCTTTATGGTCTGTAGAAACCCCAAGGAATGTGTCACATTCATCATACAATACCGCTTGAAGATAGCTTTGTCCCGCAATTTTTGGTTCAATTCCTTTTTTCTTGCAGTATGCTTTAAGCTGTTTTTCTATTTCTTTTCTGTCTTCAGGAGAATCAATAGCCTTTATTGCCTGTTTTAAATATTCAATATCTGTTCCTGCACCTTCAACGGCTTCTTGTACCAAGTCTTTCACTGCTTGTGCTTTTTGTTTTCCTTGAATTGCATTGTTTTCTGCTAATATACCGTTTAGATATTTAATTTCGCTTGCCCACAAATCTCCTGAAAGATAATCTTTCAAACCTGTAAATCCGGCACCGAAACTTTTATGATTTTTTATTATGTTGTTAACTTTATCATAAACCTTTTTAGCGTTTGCTTTATCAGTCGCAGGATTACCTGTTGATTTAGGAGCTTTAATCAGTCGAATACCTTCTTTAGTTTCATCAACATCAGTTCCCAGCCCGTCGCAACCGTCAATAATTAATCTTGCCGCTAATCTTGCTTGTGCATTGATTGCGTCGTTACCCGTCAATGCCCCGTTTTGAATTAATTTTTTGACAACATTTTCCATATCATCAAATGATTTATCATAGAATTTTGAACCACTCATTTCTTTGTACATGAACTTTTCGAGTGATGAATAATATTGGTCAGCTTTGTAGCCTTTTGCGGCGAGTTGTCTTTCAACTTCTTTTAATTCTTCGGGATTATCAATTTTTGCTAAAGCTTTCTTTATTGCTTTTTCATCGTTTATACCTTTTGTCGCGGCAATTAATTCATCTGCAATTTGCCTGCCTGATTGTCTTTGAACTGTAGAATTTTCTTTTGCAGCTTCAGCTTTTTGCCCTTTTTGTACAATTTTGTTGTACGTTTTTGGGGCAACACGTACAATAACTCGTTTACCCTTTAATTCTCCGTCTTTTATGTTCGGATTTGTTTCTTTTAAATCGTTTATTCTTGCTTGTATTTGTTCCGGTGTAGGATTTGTAACACCTTCACCTTTATACAAGTTTTGTGCTAATTCTTTAAAAGTGTTAGCTTTCTTTTCTATCCAAGTTACTTTTTTATATGTTTTTAGTAGAGCTTGTATTCTTGCAATTTCTGCTGCTCTTGCTTTTGCTCTTTCTTGAACTCTGCGTTGTTCATCTTTTCTGTAGTCTTCTTTTGTAGCTTCCTTTGTTTTTCTTGAGGTTATTTTAGTATTATCTGCATCCAATTCTCCCGGAACTGTGATAGATTCCCCTACATTAAAGAAACGTTTAGAACCGGCACCTTTTATTTTTTCTTGATTTAATCCAATCAAAGTTTCAGTATCAGTGTCGAATATTTCTGCCAATTTGCTGATACTTTCTCCATTTTGGACAATAATTCCCGTAGTATTTCCGTTACCATCGTATTCAATGGTATAGGTTGTTCCGTCAACTGTTTTTGTTTGTGAAATTCTGTTATTATCTTTATTATATTTCGTTTCTGTTCTGCTGTTCGGAGTTGTAATAATTTCTTCATAGCCGTCTTCTGTATATGTTCTTTCTGTGGTTTTATTGCCTTCGGTTATTACTTCTTTGGTTACCTTTTCAGTATCCCCGTCTTTTACCAAGGTTTTAACAATTTTTTTATCAGGATTTAAGGCATCGGTTGTTATTGAAGTTGTTGTACCATCCTCATTTTCTTGATAGGTTGTAATTTGTTGTTTTTCTTTATCATCTTCGTTTAATGTGCAGGAAACCCTGACTGCATTACCGTTTTCATCAATATTGTAATTAGTTACGGCAACTCCTTTTTTGACAGCTTTTGTTTTTGGTTTGCCGTTTTCATATTTTACGGTTGTTTGTTCGTGTGCATCATTATCTGTAGTCACTTCTTCTTTGATTGTTGTTCCGTCATCTTCGTATTCTATTACGGCGGTTGTATTATTCTTAATAGAAGTTTTCTTTTTAAGTTTTTTGTCCGCAGTATATTCTTCCGTTACCTGCTCACCATTCTCTCCGGTTGAAACATGCGAATACGATTTATCATCATTAATCAGGTCAATTGAACCATTTTTATATTCTACTTGGACAATTTTCTTGCCATTCTTTTCTATAACTTTAACTTCATTTACGTTTTCGGTATCTTCAATCATTTCAGCTAAGAATTTCAAGATTTCTTTTTTATCAATATCTTTTAATCCTTTTTCCTCAAGATATTTTTTTGCCTCGTCTTTGGAAATTGTATTATCATTGTCAGAGTCAATATTTTTTTGAAATTCTTGAATTTCATTTTTATCAAGCACTCCGTTACCATCGGTATCAATACTGTCAAATATCGATTTACCTGCTTTATTATTTTCTTCTATATCAGACTTTTTCATGCCTGAATTAAGCTTATTTAATTCAACCCCTGATTTTTTACCAAATTTATCAACATTGACTGACATTTTAACCTTTCACTTTCTATAACAATAGCGTACGATATAGCTTATATCGGCATTTTTTTATAAATCTTTAATGATATGAAGTTTGATTTTACAAAACTTAATATTGTTCGCACGCCACAGTTATAAATAGTTATAAATACAGTAAGTAAACAATCAAATGAAGATACACTATTAAACCTAAAAAGACAAAAAATAATAAATTTAAAAGTTATTCTGCTTTCAAATATTCAGGAATAATCTCAAATACATCCCCTACAATACTTAATAATCAAGAGAAATATCTACCAGTCAGTAGGGTGCAATTAATGTATAATAAGGAAATCCTCCATAATTTCTTGTTTTATCTGACACTTTTTCTCAAACTGTAAGTCAATTTAAAAAGATCCTGAAACAAGTTCAGGATGACACACGTGCCCAACCTTAACCAGACCTCACCCTAGCTCTCGCCTATCTTAGGAGAGGGGATAATCTGACGGATAAATTTGAAATAGGGAATTGGGGTACAATTTAGGTGTTGTTTAGATTCAAGCCACTTCCCAGCTTTTAAGGAAAATTATCCTTTTTATCCTTTATTTATCTTTAGAATTATTTTTTTTCCAGTTGGTTTGTGAAAATTTGCCTCAAACTCGGATAGTGTTCGAATTTTGGCAAGGATAGAAAAAGGATAAAAACTTCGTAAGTTGTGGGAAGTTAAAATTATTATTGGCTTAGTTAGATAACCATTTTCGGTGCAAAAAATTGCACCCTACCCACTTTATATTTTTAAGGTATTATTCACATTATCTTGTTTTAATAAATCGTTTAATTTATTAACTGATTTATTTACAGAATATTCGTTTTTAATGTTTTATTAATCAGCGGATATGTATCTCCGTCTTTTTCTCTTACAAATATTGAAAATCGATTTGAATCCTCTATTCGGTGTTGCATTGTAGAATATGTAGATTTACGAGAATTAAAAAAACGATACCAATCATAATCATTTGTATAATAAAATTTATCAACATTGGAAAGATTAAGCTTCTTTTTTGATAGCATAATACCAAAAGCGTTTTTTTCTTGTATTTGACAAATATTATTATTACAAACTAAGTATGAACTAAAAGTTTTAAAGCCCAGAAAGTAACCCAAAAAAACTATAGTAAGTGGCAATAAAAAACTTTTCTGTTAAATATTCTACTAATTAACGCTAATACAATACGCTCAATATCCTTCATAGGGTTTATGCTAACATATATAAATCAAATGTCAATAATATGTAGCTGGTAGGGTGCAATTTTTTGCACCCTACTGACTAAATATTAGGAAATATTAATGTAAGTTTTTCTTAATATTATTGATTTTGAATGAGTTTTCGATTTTTTCCGCAGATTCTTTAAGCAATTTTAGCAAGAAATAATAGTTTATATAAATATAAGTTCGTGTTAGGAGGTCTAATGCCAAGTATTAAAATAAAAAATTATATTGATTGTTATAACAAAGTTAATAAAACAAATTATCATACTGTATTACAAATTCCAAGACAAAATATACAGGTTGAAGATTTGCGAAATCTTAGGTATA
The DNA here is from genome assembly GCA_946055575.1 of uncultured Candidatus Melainabacteria bacterium. Classification (GTDB taxonomy): domain Bacteria; phylum Cyanobacteriota; class Vampirovibrionia; order Gastranaerophilales; family Gastranaerophilaceae; genus Zag111. Next base: position 5,627 of record CAMGGL010000022.1, on the reverse strand, counting down.
CGCCGCCAACGGTAAGCAAAAACAAACATTCAAAAATAGAAATACTAAAAAAAATTTACCAATGGATGAAACAAACAAGGACCAATTTAAAATTATTTGGGGTCGGTCAATCGGATTTGATTAAATCATTTATCCATTCATCTCCGGTAGCATCTACAGCGGCACTTTTCGGCAAAATCAAATCTCAAACCACCTTAGCAACAATTCCTATAAAAAAACGAAACAGTAGCAAAACAATCAATGCGACTTTAGAAAAATTAGAATTTGAAGAAGGTAGCATTTCTTATGTTTTGAAACATAAAGGAAAACAGCTTGGGCACCTTGATATAAAAGAAGAAGCTAAAGAAGTTTATATTGACTTTATGACAAACATCTTAGGTCGCAAGAAATACCGAAATATAGAAAATATTTTACTGCAAGGAATGATTGAAGATTGTATGAAACAAGGTTTTGTACCTCGCCTGAAAGCGGTGGCAGCAAATGTCGGAGAGCACATGGGACAAGGTTATAATAACCGCAGCTTATATCAAAGAATGGGAATGGAAACAGATAGTGAAGGTTATATGAGAATATCTGCCGAAAAACTTTCTGAGATTATAGCTAAACGTCAAGAAAAGTTTGGAAGAATTATTGACTAAAGCTTTGTACTATATAAGAAAAGGTTACTCTCGTTTTCAATCAATTTGGGAAGAAACCAGCACATTCTCATATATACATAGATAGGAGATGGAGAATAAGAATCATTGTCTCCCCTGCTATAATCCACAAATTTAGCCAGTCAAAAAATGCAAATAACGTCCTACAAATGAATAAACCTACAACTGTTATAAATATGGATGTTTCAGTTAGTAGATTTTCCTGTTGTGTATTATATTGCGGTGCAAAAATTTGCACCCTACTGACTGTAAAATCTGTTATTTAAGCGGATAACCGTTTGGAATTTTCCACCCGTTTTCTCTAATCCATGCTGCACAATACATTCCGTCTCTGTCTTTAGAGCAACTTTGTTTAATTTTATCATGTCCTTTATCAGCGCCGTACGGAATTATTGAATCGGCTTCTTCATCCCTGTATAAGAAAAATACATCTTGCCCAAATACATTTGGTTTTTGTGAACCATTGATATCGATAATTATAATTTTATCATTATTTTGTGCAACAATGGTATTTGCTGATTTAAACCCAAACACGTACAATATTCCATCCATGGAAATAAAAGGAACTCTTTCATTGTAAAATGGTGAACTGTAAGAACCACTTGTGCCATTCAAATAGGTCCATTTTGCGCGATTTCCTTCATAACCGCATGAATTTCTACCTTCGCAGATTTGCATAATTTTTATATATGGGCGAAAATATTTGTCGATAAATTCTGTATAAGTTAAATTTTTATCCCAGGTTTCCATTTCTCCGTTTTCGGATTCTGACATTTTAATTGTTTGGTTTATTACAGAAACAGCCCGTTCAAGTTTGGATTCTATAACGTGTTTTTTGTGTGCTGTTAAAAGGTTTGGAATTGTCATTGCTGCGACAACACCGATTATGCCAAGTGTTATAAGTATCTCTGCTAAAGTAAATGCGAAAATTTTCATAAAAATACCTATATGAAATATTTTTATTGTTATTGACAATATATATATATTGTATCAAACGTATAATAAATTGTAGAATAATTTTTGTCAAGCTGGTAGGGTGCAAAAAATTGCACCCTACCGGCTTGTTCAGGAGGGCATGTGTGCAAAACCCACGTGCTTAACAGATCCTGAAACGAGTTCAGGATGACATATTTGTATGATTTTTGTATTTTGCTCGGCTTGTTCAGGGTGTCACCTTTGTTTGTCTTTTTATATTCTGCTCCAAGTAATAAAAGGGTATAATGAGTATGTCATTCTGAACTTGTTTCAGAATCTTAAAACATAGATAAAATTTAGAGTGGGCAAAGGCAAAGCAGTGCCACAAATTTAAATTATTTGCAAATTAAAGGTGGGCATTGTTTCACTTAAATCCGACCTACGGACACCTACTTGTAGCTCAACATTAATTTCGTTTACAAACCTTTACAAATGTTTGTAAATCAAGCAATATGTTAAATATCCGTGTATAGCATTTTAAAAATATATTTTTTTATTAAAGTTTTTTATTCTGTTGCCGATAAAAAGATTGTATTGTATAAATTAAGGATTATTCTATGTCTAATGAAATAAACTTTAATAATTTCAAGATGTCAGGTAACTGGATTGATTTATATGACTTTTCTAAACAAGTAAATAATGATAAAAATTTGATTGATATTTACAAAGCATTTGATAAAAACGGTGATAATAGGTTATCTCGTTATGAGATTGCAAGTATATTTGAGGCTTACAAAAAGCATGATGTTAATGGTGATGGTGTTTTGGACAAAACTGAGAGCAAGGCTTTTGCTGATCAAATAACAAATGGCTTAATGAAAGATGTTAATAAGAATAATGATGCTTTGAAAATTAAAAACAACCAAGAAAAGATTAACAGCTTTTTTGATTCGATAAAGTCATATCTAGAGCCAAAGTCATCTACATCAAGTGAAAATTCTACAAATAACGATAATATTGTTATTGCAGCGGATGCCAAACCTACCATAAAAATAAATAATTTGGATGAATACTTTAACAAAGACGGTTCTTTAAAGTCTCAAGCCAAGATTATTGAGGGAACAATAACAATTAGGGATTCAAAAGGAAATCTGGTTGATATGCCGTTAAAAATCGAGCCATCTACATTAGACGTAATGAAAGGTAGTTTTTCGCATAAAGACCAGAGCTACAATATAATTAAAGACTTAACAAATGCAATTGCAAATTTGCCTGCTGATTTAAAATCAGATTTATTTAATGAAATAACAGAGATAAATATATACAGAGCAGACTTCGCCCCATCTTCAAGAGGTTACTTTAATAGACTATCAAGTCAGTTAAGTATAGGTCACTCATATTCCAACGGCGGTGCGGGAGTATTGAATTCAGGGTTGGATACAGAATTGATAGCACATGAATTAGGGCATGCGCTTGACAGTTTGCATGGAAAATATCAGTCTCAAGATGATAACTTTAAGTTTAAGGATAAGTTTAATTCATTGAAAAAAATGCTAATAAATAATGGAATTATTAAAGAAGGAGAGGAATACTTCATGAAAAACGAAAGTGAATTTTTTGCAGAGTATAATGTTTTTGATCATGGAGTAAATACCGGGAATAAAGATAAATTTAAAACACTCATCCAATCAATACAAAATAGTAACAATGAAGACATTAAAAACTTATTTGATAGTTTAGTTGCCGATTACAATAGTTTTGTAACTAACAGCAGAAGTCAAGGTATTAACGAAAGAAAAGGTACTAGTTCTGCTATATATGAAAAAAATTTGGAAGAACTTGGTTCAAGAGTGAATGCTAATAACGAAAGCATTGATCTTTTGGTACCATATAAGGATGTATGCAATATTTTAAATGAAGACGATTTTAGCGAAATATATAATTCTAATTATGACATAATGAAAAAATACTATTATTATTTACAAAATGATCAACAATATAGTGATTCAAATAAGATCTTTGCAAAATACGAAAAAGAAAATTCTCCGGAATGGCAAGCATTAAAAAAAGGCTTACAGGAAATGCTATTTGAACATATAGGGTATCGTGCAAAAAATCGCTAAGTTATGTAGGGCGCATTTAACTTCTGCCCACCCTACCACTTTTTGTTTGTACTTTATTAGGATTTTTTAACAATTTTTTCCGGTGACGGTTTAGGTGCTACTCCCGTATGGTCTGTTTGACATATATTTCTTTCTTCTACGTCAGTTTTTACTTTGTAACCTGCAGCTTCTGCCAGTCGTTTTACATCGCTTTCTGAATATTCAAATTGTGTGTGTTCTTTCATTTTTGTATAATTACGATCTAATTTACGTTCTTTGTGAATTTTATCAAGTTCAAGGTATAAATTCCACGCATCCTTTTTTGTGAATCCGTCATTTTTTACATCAACAAGAACTCCCTTTTTCTCCAATTCTTTGAAAGCATCTCGCAAATCATAAGTTATTCCGCTATGTTTGCCTCTGGCTTTCAGGTCAACAACCTGTTTAACATATTTACCTGTTGTTACTTGTCTTTCTACAGGTGAGCCTGTAGTGTAGTTCCAATTTCCCATAACTTCCCCTTTCCGTTTTCTCCTAAGTGTTTGTATATATTATTAAAGTCTAAATAGTAACAAGAATTGACAAACAAAAATGTTTTTATTAAGATGTGTTAATTAAAATTTCTAAAAATGAACTTTTCAAAAATTGTTTCGTTTAATAGTTACCGGCTGGACAATTACAGAATTACAAGCATTCAAATGGAGGTTACACACTATGTTGAGATTTGGGAAAAGTTTATTAGCAACAATATTAATTAGTTCATTTTTAACTATGCCATGTTTTGCAGCACAAAATTACACTTATACCACAAGGGTTCAATATGACAATCCTCAAGCTTATGTGGTTAGAGATAATTATTATGATAATTATTCAAATAATTATTATACAAACTATAATACACCTCGTCAGGCAGTAAATTATGCTCCGTACCCACCAAATGGATATTATAATAATTATAATACACCGGTAAATTATAACGTTCCGGTAACCGGATATGCTGCTCAAAATATGTATTATCCGGCACCTGTCCAAGCTGCCGAACCATATCAAGGAAATGTAACGGTTACTCAGTCTTATACTGATACACGAGAAAAAGTTGATAAAAATATCAGCAGAGCAGGTTCAATTGCAACGATAGTTGGGGGGTTGGCATTGGTCGGAGCCGTTGCAACTTCAATAATTAGAAAATAGTTAAAAAATAATTTCTACATAAGCTCTAAAACCTTATAAGTAATGGTTTTAGGGTTTTGGTTTGTGATTAATGTTTTTTAAGGATTAACGCATCCTTTTAATTTTCAATAGGCAAACCTAATCTTTGTAACGGAATATAGTTAAAATAGTAATCGCAACCGACACTATGAATATACGCTAATACATCTTTATAATTATTTTTTATTTATAACTTTTTCAAATATTTTTTTGCGCGGAGGATTTGTTTGACAGAAATTTTTACTCCTGTTCCCAGCGCATATACATATAATCCTAAGCCTATAATTGGTATTGGAGTTAACGAACTTATAACCGCAGCAATAGCAGGAGCATCTTCCCAGCTTAAGTCAAGTTTTTTTAATTCCCCTGCGATATCTTTTGAACGTCCGTACATATCGGAAATTAAGCCTTTATTATCAATTTCAGCTTTTTTCTTGCCGGAAATCCAACCGTTTTTTACAGCTCTACTAAGCATGGTGCTTGTTCGTTTAACATCATTTGGGACACATTTTGAGGTAAATTTTGTTACTTTGGTTATTTTCATTGATTTTGCTCCAAAGGGGGTACTGCATAAATGTAATACAAAAATATTGTTATGAAAAGTTTATTTTATTTAATTTGCTTAATTGTCGCAATATCTTTATTAGAGTCTTGCAGTAATACAGTTGAGACAAAAGAATTGTGTCAAAACAATGTTTTTAGCATTAATGGTGTTGATACACTTTTTGTTTATGAGTATGGAGTT
>CAMGGL010000021.1 GCA_946055575.1 uncultured Candidatus Melainabacteria bacterium | reverse complement strand
TATTTTATGGGTTTTTCTGGCAAAAAACATATTATACTTTTAACTGATGGCGGGGAAAATTGCGACGAAAGTCCTTGCACTTTTGTCATGAATTTAATAAAAATACGCCGAGATGTAACTATTGATGTAATTGCTTTTAACATCAAAGATTCAGATGACTTGGAGCAACTGGAATGTACGGCACTTGTAACAAGCGGGAAATTTTACAACGCACAAACAGCAGCAGAACTTGTCGACGGCTTTAACAAAAGTATAGGATCAGCAACTAAGAACGTAGAAGCAAAAATAATATCTCATTAAATTATTTTTTATCTGTTCCTATCCGCAAAACTTCATATATATTCATCTTTTTAGCTTTTCCTCGTATTTGAACTTCACTAATTTTAATTACATCCGCAATATCAGCAATATGCTCATAAGTGGAACTACTTACAAGTAAATTTGTTTTGTAAACTTTATTATAACTTTCAATACGACTTGCCAAATTAACTGTATCGCCAATAACCGTATACTCCATACGAGTTTCTGTACCGATATTGCCTATAAACACTTCACCTGTATTTATACCAACACCAATTTCTATTTTAGGCTTACCCTCGTAAAGCCACTTTTCTCGTAAATATTCTACGGTTTTCAGCATTTCATAAGCGCATTTTACAGCATTTTGAGGATGATTTATATCTTGAATAGGCTCACCAAATATTGCCATAACCGCATCACCGATGAATTTATTGATTACTCCGTTATATTTTGTAATTATAGGTTCCATTTCCGAAAAATACTCATTTAAAATCATTGAAACTTCTTCTGCCGGCATTTTTTCACTCAAACTTGTAAACCCGCGAATATCAGAAAATAATACGGTTACTACCGCACGTTTACCACCTAGTTTCAAGTCATCGATATTGTTGACAACATTCTTCATTATATCTTGAGAAAGATATTTTCCCATTGCCTGCTTAATTTTCTCTTTGTTTCTGTTCTCTGATATAAATTTAAACGAATATCCAAATATTAAAGTTGTGACTTGAACCATAATCGGATTTATAAAACTCAAAATATAGTTATTATATGCACAAGCCGAAACCAATACAAAGAAAATCAAGTCACATAAAATAATTAAGGTTAAAGATTGTAGAAATGAATATCTTAAAACAGCAATAAATGCAAACACCGCCAAAAATACGATAGCCAATAAGCTTACAAGAAAATGTGCTGAATACAGGAATTGGTTATTCACCAAATTATCATACATTGTTGCCTGAATATCAACACCGGGATGTCTGTTACCCATAGGAGTTTTTAAGACATCGGCAGACGGCCCATTAATATTTGCCCCGATAAAAATAACTTTTCCTTTAAATAAATCAGGTGACAAATCATCCTTCATAAGTTTACCTGATTTTAAATGTCTGTATGATTCAATAATTTTATATGCAGGAATACTTATATGAGTATAATCAGATTTGATATAACTGGCATTGTTTTTAACTACAATATTTTTATAAAACTTTAAATCAGTTTCAACCCAGCTCTTTAGAATAAGTTTGTGCGGGATTTTAAGTCCGGTTTTAGGGACAATGATATAATTATCATCAACAATAATATCATTTGTATTGTTTTCAAGAAGATACATTCTAAACGGTAAAGACGGGTAATATGAATCACCGATTTTTAAAAGATTTATATCTGAAACTGTAGTTCCTGAAATACTATCCGCATTTATTTTTACGGATGCAAGAGATTTAACCGAATCGAAATACATTTGCGGGATTACTTCGGATTTGTAGTAAACAGGAACCGCATCATAAGCTCGATAATCAACATTAACGGAGTGCTTTTTACTCAAAGCTTCCATAAAAATCTTACGATCATCATCCAAAGCATCACCAGATTCCGGAGAAAAACCCGACACAAAATTATCCATCTTCGAAACAGTATTAACAAAATCTACATCTGCTTTATTCATAGGATTAAAATTGTTTGAAAATAATATATCAAAACCTACCAATTTAGGTTGTGCATATTCAGAAAAGTATGCTAACAATTCCCTATATAAATTCTTTGACCAAGGCATCGGATATTTTGCAAGTGAACTGTCATCAATTACGATATTGATAATATCATAAGAACCAACTCTGTTAGCGGAGAATTTTGAAACAAAAAAGTTTCTGATATTTGAATCAAGAAAAACCGACGAAAGTATCAATGTTACCGATACCATAAATAAGTATATAAAAACTGTACATATATAAAACAATTTATTTTTAAACTTTTTCATAAATGCTCCCCGTTATTAATGTTATGATATAATAAATTAGAAAAAAAGGATAGATTATGAACATAAATTTAATAGATAAATTAAAACAAAATAAAATATTTCCGATTATAAGAAGTTCAAATCCGCAAGATGTAATAGATAAAGTACATGCGCTATTAGATGGCGGGCTGGACATGATGGAAGTAAACGTAGAAAGTCCAAAAATATTCAACGCAATAAAAGCTGTGTCTGATGAAGCAATAATTTGTGCAGGCGGCATTATAACTTCGCTACAGGCTCAAGCAGCACTTGATGCAGGGGCAAAAATTATATCGTCACCAATATTTCAAACAAACTTAGTAAAGATTTCAAAAGATAAACACGTACCTTTTATTGCCGGTACATCAACCGCAAACGAAGCCTACAATGCTTGGAAATCACGTATTCCGATAGTAAAAATATACCCGATTACTGCGATGGGCGGAGAAAAATATATAGAAGACCTGCTAAGACCAATGCCGTTTTTAAATGTAATTCCACAAGGAAATGTTGAACTTGATGAGGCTGAAGATTATATAAAAGCCGGAGCGACGGCTGTAGGCATAGGTCGACACCTTACAAATGCCGATACATATTCGGAAATCACCAAAAGAACAAAAAAATTATTGGAGAAATTAAATAAATAATGGATACAAAAGAAAAATTTGACATAATAACAATTGGTGAAAGTTTAATAGAATTTTCAACAAACCAAAAATTATCAGACGCCGAATGTTTACACAAGTATTATGGCGGTGATTCACTTGTTGTTGCGATTGCTGCAAAAAGACTAAATTCAAAAGTAGGATTTATAACCTGTCTAGGCGACGACGCATTTAAAAATTACTTACTTTCAAGCTGGATAAATGAAGGCTTAGACACAAGCCATGTAAGAATTGTAGAAGAAAACAACGGGATATACCTTGTTTCAAGACAATCGACCACAGAGAAAGAATTTATATACTACAGGAAAAGAATTGCCCCTGCAAAATTATCAATTGAAGATATAGATGAAGATTACATCAAGAGCGCAAAAATAATATACGCATCAGGAATTACACAGTCGCTTTCTCTACAGGCTCGTGAAGCCGTAAAAAAAGCTTTTCAAATAGCAAAAGACAACGGAATAATGACGGCATACGATCCGAATTATTCATCAATGATTACAACAAAAGAAGATGCAAGAGAGTATTTCGATGAAATTATACCTCTGACAGATATTCTTTTTATGAGTTCAAAATATGACACTAAAAGCATTTTCGATATAGATTCACGTGAAAATATAATAAAAGCACTGACCGACACAGGAGTTCAAACAATAGTAATCAAATCAAGCCCTGAGAGAGGTTACTATTTAAACAATCAACAATCAACAACGTTTATACCGTTCTATACGGAAAATATTATTGATACAACATCATCAGGAGATGCCTTTAACGGTGCATTTTTATCTGCTTATGCAAACGGATATTCGGCAATCGAATCTGCTCGTATTGCATCTATTGATGCAGGTTTGCAAGCTCAAGGAATAGGTGCTGTAAAATCCACACCTCACTATGAAGAAGTTTACAAAATCTATAAGGAGTTATAAGTGAAGAAAAAACGCTTTGTTCTATCCGGATATTTTGGATTTAAAAACTTCGGAGACGAAGCGATATTGTCTGTACTGGTACACAAACTTCAACAACACGGACACAGAATAACCATCATCTCATCCGATACAAAATATACAGTTTCAAAATTTAAGCACATAAGAAGTGTTTACACTTTTAAAATATCAGATATTATAGGTGCAATTTCAAAATCCGATTATCTTATTTCTGGCGGCGGCAGTTTATTGCAAGACGCAACAAGTCTAAAAAGTTTAATCTACTATTTAGGAATTATCTTTATTGCTCTTATTTTACAAAAAAAAGTTATAATTTTTGCTCAAGGAATAGGCCCAATCAACAGTAAATTCGGGTTGTTTTTAACAAAAACGCTCTTAAAACATTGTACATATATAAGTGTTCGAGATACAAAAAGTAAATCATTACTTGAAGATGCAGGTATCAAAGCTGAACTTGTATGCGATCCTGTTTTTTCATCAAAAGTTGAAATTCCTCAAAAAAATAAAACCGTTGCAATTCAATTAAGAGATTGCAAAATGATGAATGAAGACTTTATTGACAGACTTGCTCTAAAAATTTCAAAAGAGTTTTCTGACTATGAAATTGGAATTTTCCCATTTCAAAAAGACTTAGATACAGAAGTTTCAAAAAAATTTCAAAATGCATTGAAACTTTTAAATCCGGAGATTAAAACAACAATATTCGAAGATATTACAGATGAAGAAATCATTGAAGAAATTGCAAAATGCGAGTACTTAATTGCAATGAGGTTTCACGCAATTATTATAGGACTTCTGACAAATACCAAAACACTTGCAATAAACTATGATATTAAAATCGAAAAGATAGCTTCAGAGTTCAATTTACCGATAATAAATCTTATCGGAGACTTTAAAAACAGATTTCAAGAGCTGAAAAATACTGATTTAGAAAAGATTTCAGAGAAAGTAAAAACAAAAACTTTCAATTGGGAAAACTTTGAAAAGGTAATAAACAACTAAATTACAATATAATAAGCATTTGACAAATACAGAATAATACAACTATTATAAAAAAATGAATATAAAAGATTTATTTACGGGTTATAAAGGGTATGATATGCCTAAAGAGCTTCAGGAATTTAACTGGGGTGCATTTTTATTAACTTTTATCTGGGGATTTAAATACAAAGCGTGGATTACATTTTTAGCAATTCCTTTAATTTGGTTTCAGATGCCTTTTTGTTTAAACTGGATTTTTCTATGTGTATTGCAGATTTATTGCGGATTTAACGGGAATAAATGGGCATACCAAATCGAATACTGGAAAAAACCTGCAGATTTTCGAAAAACACAAATACTATGGGCTGTTTTTGCAGTTATGCTGCACGTCATTGTTCCTTTTGCAATTTTAACAATACTTGTCATGTTTATTAACAAGTCACCTGATAATCCGACAGAAATCGCTCAAAATGCTCAATGCAGTATCAGCTACAGGGAATTAAAAAAGAATTTCAAAAAATTCTCAGTCAATTCAACAACGGACTCAGAATTAGCAAGACAACTTGCAAAAAGGTATGAAAATTCAAAAGTTGAAGGCAATACCACAACAATAAAACTAAAAAACGGGCTTGATTTTAACATTATTTTTAACATATATAACGTCAACGAAAACTGTAATCTTTCTAAAAAGAATTGTAAGATACAAACAGAATACGCTTTACCTGAAGGTGCATATACAATAACACCATGTACATTCTATTTTGACAACAACAAAAATATTCTTCCTGATGACTACACTCAAAAAGCAATAGATAAAGGCCTAAATATTTTCAAATACATTTAGGATAATTGGTCGTAAACTTTTCGGACTTCTTTTATATCCTGCCACATCAACCATTTTGGAGAGCCTTTTTCTTTGCTATCATTTCTAAGCAGATATGACGGGTGAAAAATAGGCATCATTTTAGAGTAATAAGGACCCTCAAACCATTTTCCCCGAAGCTTTGTAATACCGAGTTTTGTATCAATAAAAGAATTTACAGCTACTCTGCCACATAGAAGGATTATTCTCGGCTGCAGAATAGCAACTTGAGCATCCAAAAATTGTCTGCAAGCTAATTTTTCATCCGGCAAAGGATCTCTGTTTTCCGGAGGCCTGCATTTTAATGTATTGCAAATGTATATATTTTCTTTTCTTGAAAATCCTACACAACCAAGTATTCTGTCCAAAAGTTGTCCGGCTTTACCGACAAAAGGCTCACCTTTCTGATCTTCATAATATCCTGGGGCTTCGCCAATTAGCATTAATTTTGAATTTGGAACTCCTGCAGAAAAAACCGTATTCGTACGAGTTTGAGAAAGTAGACATTTATCACATTTCAGGCAAGTTTGTCGTACCTGTTCAAGTTTTTCCTCAAATTCATTCAACGTTTATTGTTCCTCCGGCAATAAAACGGATATAACCGCATTATCTACAGATAAATACTGTTTTATAGTATCTTCCAAATCTTCAACAGTAATAGAATCCAAATCTGCAAGGTATTCCTCTATGAGTTTTAAATTTCCGCAGACTATCATAAACGTACCTATAGTATCGCCAATTTCAGAAACTGTTTCTGCCATATAAGCAAATCTTGATTTTGTCCGTTTTTTAGCCTTAGAAAGCTCCTCATCAGAAATCTTATCCGTAATTAGTTTAGCTAACTCATCCTTTATAAGTTGAATAGCTTTATCCTTACAGCCGTTATTAAAATTTGCCTGAACAAAGAAATTATTTCCGTCCTTGAATTGATAATGTTCAGAAGATACCATATTAAAGATTTTTTCCGGCAATTTTTCAACAAGATTTTGTTGCAAACGAGAGCTTGTACCATCGCCAAAAATCAAACTTATCAAATCTAAACATATTGACTGTTTTAAATCACAGGCTTTTGGTCCTAGCCAGCCAAACATCAAATACGAGGTTTGAACATTTCCTGATGACTCAACATACTTTGCAGAAGACACTGGTTTATCCTGAGCATTCACTCTCGGCGTAACCTCTTCCCTGTTTGGAAAATCAAATTTTTCACACAATGTATTTAAAACTTTCTCATGGTCAAAATCTCCGACAACAATAGTTACAACATTTTTCGGAGTGTAGAATTTACGGTAATAATTATCAATATCCTCACGAGTTAACCTCGAAATAATTTCAGGAGTACCGATAACATCCCGCTTATAAGGATGAGCCGTGTACATGTTAAAATTACAAGCATTATAAACCTTAGTCCAAGCTTGATCTTTTCTCATTCTTATTTCTTCAATAACAACGTGTCTTTCCCGTTTATCTGTGACTGTCGGATCGTTTATATCAAACGGAGCACCAAGTTCTTCTGACGGGAAAACCGGATTCATCATCATATCGGCATGCAAATCCAAAGCCAATTCAAAATCCTTACCGTCAATACCTTTTGGTAGTGTTACATAATAAAATGTATAATCTTTCCAAGTTGCTGCATTTACGATTGCACCTTTGGATTCGAGCATTCTGTCAAACTCTCCGACTTTGAAACGATTTGTACCTTTGAACATCAAATGTTCTAAAAAATGAGAAATCCCGTTATTCCAGTCATCCTCGTTAATAGACCCCGTATTAACCCATGATGAAACATTGACCATTTCACCTTCTTTATGAGCAAAAACAATTCTATGCCCGTTATCTCTTTCATATATTTCAACATCTCGTGTTAAAAACGGATACTTCACCAAAGTTTTAATCATTTCAAAATCCTCATAAAATTTAACACAATTATTATAGCATAACGCAAAAAGTTTTGTTTAATATATAATTCATGTATGAATAATATAATAAATCAACTAAAGGGAACTGTTATTGTATCTGTACAAGCTATGCCATCAGAACCTTTGTATCTTGAAAAGTGTATGGTAGCAATGATGAAATCCGTTGTAAACGGTGGCGCATCGGCTCTAAGAGTTGCCGGAGCAAGAGATGTTAAAAATGCAAAAAGGCTATTTAATGTCCCTGTAATAGGTTTAACAAAACCAAATCAAATACCAAAGAATTGGAAAGAGATAGTTTATATTACTCCGACACTCAAGGATGTCATTGAACTGATTGAAGCCGGAGCGGATATTATTGCAACGGATGCAACCCAAAGGAAACGCCCTAATAACGAAAAACTACAAGATTTGTTCAAATTTATCCATATAAATAAAAGACTAGCTATGGCTGACATTTCAACATTGGAAGAAGGAATAAAAGCAGAAGAACTCGGAGCTGACATTCTTTCAACAACACTAGCGGGATACACGTTGGAATCTTCCAATTCACCGGCTTCAGAACCGGATTTTGAACTATTAAAAGAACTTGTTAAAAACACAAAACTACCTATCGTTCTTGAAGGAAGAATTTGGGAACCTGAACAAGTTACAAAAGCATTTGAACTTGGTGCACATTGCGTTGTAATCGGCTCAGCAATAACAAGACCACAACTAATCACAAAAAGATTTGTATTCAGAAAGGGGTAACAAGTGAAAATATTTCCATTAAGACCTTTATCGCAACTCGATAAAGCAAAAAACTTATTATCAATTATGAGTCAAGCTAACAAAAATAATTTTGACAGAGAAATTGAAATTTTAGGTTGCAAAATGACTGTGCGAGAGCTTAGAGAAATATACAAAAGCGGACTAAAACAACTTAGAACTGATAAATTTGGGAAATAACAGGGAGTAAATATGAAAAAAGCATTAGCAATAGATGTCGGTGGTACAAAAATATACAATGCAATAATCAATGATGCCGGAAAAATTTTGACAGATGTTGAAAAACATGCAACACCAAAAACTTTTGAAGAAATTAAAACCACTTTTTCAGAAATTATAAAAAAGTATGAAAATGACGTTGATATAATTGCTTTTTCAACTTGCGGAGCGGTAAACAATCAAAATACAGGTATAGTAGGTTCTACCGGAAATATTGCAAAAGAATATCCGACAATGGATTTTTCTTCTCTATCTGAAAAGCCTGTATTTGTTGAAAATGACGCAAATTGCGCAGCTTGGGCAGAACATGAAATCGGAGCATCAAAAAACTGTTCGCACTCCGTAATGCTAACACTTGGTACAGGTGTTGGCGGGGGAATTATCATTAATGATAAGTTATTAAAAGGTCAAAACGGAGCGGCAGGAGAAATGCACTTCAAAATGTATTCCGATAAAAGAAGAAAATGCTCATGCGGGTCTTGGGACTGCTTTGAAGCCTACGCATCAGGAACAGGTTTAAAATTAACCGCTGAAGAAATCCTTAACGATAAAAATGTTACAACCTACGATGTAATTGCAGGAGTAAACAACGGCGACAAAAAAATGATAGAAGTATTACTAAAATGGCAAAATGATATTACAAACGGGATTATAGGACTTGCAAATCTGTTTGATCCTGAATGTGTTGTACTATCAGGTTCAATGGCAGAATTTGTAGATACTCAAGCTATAGAAAAACAAGTAAACTCTGAAATAGTAACAACTCCGACAAAAATACGTAAAGCTACAGCCGGTAATTATTCAGGCATGATTGGAGCGGCTCTTTTAGCACTAAATAAGGAGGTATAATGGGCAAATCCAAAACCCGAATTTTTAGAAAAGGTATAAATGACCAGATTACCAAAATAACTAGAGAATCAGCAATTGTAAAAGCTTCATCACACCTGAATAACGGACTGACATCTGATGCAAAAAGCCTGATAACAATGTTCGGCTTATCAGCAGAAGAACTTTTGGAAGCAGGAACAAATTACGAAGCTATTGTTTCAATAAAAAATATATTTGAGGGGTAAATGCTAAAAAAAATCACATTTTGGCTTAATTGTGCAAGACTTTATACTCTGCCAATCACAATTTTAAGTTGGGCGGTTATATTTGTATATTCCATAAAACACGGAGGTAATGTATTTTTCGGATTTTTGGCACTTTTTGGAATATCTTTAGTACATCTTGCTACAAACCTTATTGATGATTATATCGACTACCCGAAATTGAACAAAGAGCAAGAGTATATTAACGTCGCAAAAAATTGTAAATGCGCCTACCTTAAAAATAATTCTGCAACAATTAAAGATTTAAGAAATGTTATTTTGATTTTTCTGACATTTGCAGCAATAATTGGGCTCTATCTGTTTTTTGTAAGCGGGCATTGTGTTATCTTACTTGCAATAATCGGACTAATAATAGCCCTAACTTACCCTTTATTCTCATTAAACGGGCTTGGAGAAATTTCGGTTATTACAGCATACGGTCCGTTAATGTTTGAGGGCGTTTATTATGTTATGTGCGGGGATTTTTCCTGGGAAGTTTGCATACTATCCTTTGCCTGTGCTTTTATGACAAATACTATTTTATACGCTCACATGCTTATGGATTTTGACCAAGACGAGACCTCACATAAAAAAACCCTTTGCCGAGCCTTAAAAACAAAAGAAAATGCCCTAAATTTTATCTTGATATTCTATGTTCTGAGTTTTACAATGTGCGGTTATCTTGCAATATCAAGCAGAAATTATCTATATCTTTTGCCACTTCTAACAATACCGCAAATTATTGACCTGTATCATGCCCTCAAAATGTATAATAACGATAAAAACAGCATGCCAAAAATCAGATTTTGGCATCAGCCTTTAAAACTTACAAATACTGAAGATGCACCGTTCTTCTTTAGGTTTCTTTACTCAAGAAACATCATGGTCTTTTACATGGTTTTAATTAGTATTGCTATAATATTCGGGGAATATTAAGTTTTATTAAGATAAGATATACTCCTCAAATTCAAGTATATCAATAAAGTTATAAAACTTTATATATTTAGTAAATAAAAAATAGCACTTTTTATATATAAAAATTGTTTATATATATGTAAGTAATCAGTAATAATAAAAAAAGGAGAATATATGGCAAGAGTATTGATTTCAATGCCTGAAGATTTTTTAAACAAAATTGATCAGGTCGCAGACGGAGAAAATCGTTCACGCAGTGAACTAATTAGAGAAGCACTGAGAACTTACATCTACAGACAAAGAATTAAGGAAGCAACAGGTGCAATGCAGAACGCAGAAAAACTTGAGACGTTGTTGGGATAATCAAGCGGCAGGAAAAAGGCGAAAAACTTGGGAAGAACATTATAAAAGCCTCCGAAAATTCGGAGGCTTTTTAGACTTTGTTCACTTTTAGAACTTAAGCGGATAATCTGACTTAAATTCCCATTGGTCGTTTTCAAGCAGCTTTACGCACCAAGTTCCATTGTTATAGGTACCGTCATCATTACCGCTTTTACATCTTTTTATCAGGGTTTCTCTTGTTAAACCGGCAATAGACTGACCCAGCGGACAATAAGGTCCGAAATTAGTATTTACATTACCAAAACAGCTCTTACGATGCGTATCATCAAAGGCAAACACAAATAAGAACTGGTCAAATCCGATTCTATTCGGAGATTTATCTCCATTAACATCATATGTAACTTCTAAAAAAGTCTGATTAGTATAATTTATACGAACACTTGAACCATCTTTAAAATAAATAACTTTCTTATTGGCGTTATTGATAATACTAGCATGCCCCATATACGGATCTATATAATCCAGCCACCACTGAAAAGCTTTATTTTTTGCAACTACAACATCCGCATCAGTAACAGGATTTAGATTTCTAAAAGAACCTTTATCAATTTCCATATCTAAAATTGCATTATTAACACGACTGTAGAAATTTTTTAACTTTGCTGAATATTCTTTTTTAGCTCTTGAATAGTGTAGAGTAGGAATTGTCATAGCGGCGACAACACCGACAATTGTCATAGTCAACAAAACTTCTGCCAATGTAAAAGCAAATAACTTTTTATACATATAAATCCTCGCTTATCCTATGCTGATTATAACATATTTTTACATTCTCCTCAAGTGATATTGCGAAAATAAAATTCTTGATACAAAATATTAACAAAGAAATAAAACAGAGAGAGGAAAAACATGAAAATTGCCAATAATTTAACAGAAACAATAGGAAATACACCATTAGTAAAACTAAACAAAGTAAATAACGAAAATGCCGAGATTTTAGTAAAATTAGAATACTTTAATCCTGCAAATTCCGTAAAAGATCGTGCAGCATTTCAAATGATATACGATGCCGAGCAAAGAGGCAAAATAAATAAAGACACGTTAATTATTGAACCGACAAGCGGAAATACAGGAATAGGACTTGCCATGATTTGCGCTGTGAAAGGTTACAAGATTATTTTAACTATGCCGGAATCAATGAGTATTGAACGTCGCATGCTATTAAGTGCATATGGTGCAGAATTAGTCCTAACTCCGGCGGCTGAAGGAATGAAAGGTGCAGTAAATAAAGCTCTTGAATTAAAACAAAACAACCCGAACTCTTTTATACCGTCACAATTTGACAATCCGTCAAACCCAAAAGCCCACGAATTAACAACAGCAGAAGAAATTTGGAACGATACTAACGGAACAATTGATATTATTATAGCAGGAGTAGGTACAGGGGGAACGATTTCAGGTACGGCAAGAAAGTTAAAAGAGAAAAACAACAAAATACAAGCTATCGCAGTTGAACCGTACAATTCACAAGTTCTGGGAGGAAAATCGCCTGCTCCTCATAAAATTCAAGGTATTGGTGCCAATTTTGTACCTCAAAACTTTGACAAATCAGTTGTAGATGAAATCATTGCAATAAAAGATGAAGACGCGCTTTCTATGATGAAACGCTTACCAAAAGAAGAAGGGATTTTAACTGGAATATCTGGAGCAGCCAATGTTTGCGCTGCCGTCGAAATTTCAAAAAGACCCGAAAATAAAGGAAAAAAGATTGTTACCATAATTCCTGATTGCGGCGATCATTACCTGAGTTGCGGAATTTTTTAAGGTAAAATATCTTTTCTATATTTCATTCCAACAAAATTAATCAACTCTAAATCTTGATATACTCGAGATTTTGCACGATTAAGAGTGGAAGATGTATGTGTAATTACAAAGACTTCACCTTTGTCAGCCAAAAACCTATCATCTGCCAACTTTATATTCGAAGAAAAATCAAGACATTCATCATCAACAAAGTGTTCAAGACCTGAGATTACACTAGCTGACTTTGTTGACAATACGGCAGAAGAAACAGACGAAAGATTATTTAATTTAATATTTTCCCACTCATCAGCGAATATTCCGTCAACACAAGCCATAAAAACATCAATCAAATCATCTTCAATCAGATTTAAAACGGTAGCAGCATCAAAATTTTGTAAAAAAGGTTTAAATTCATTTACATAAAATTTATCCGGAGCAGTCATTATACAATCAACTCCTAAAATTCCAACATAAGGAGTTCCTTTTTTCTCAAGCGCGGTCAAGGCATTTCTAACAACATTTTCTACTCTTGAAAGTGCCAACTCAGACACCTTGTAATCAGGAGCAAAACAGGCAGTTCCATTAGTTAAAATTCCTGCATCTCCGTCTTCCATAAATTTGTAATTTCTTACTGATGTAATAGGCAACGCTCCATATCCGTCAGTAATAAAATAGACCGTAAAATTTGTACCGTAAGCATACTCCTCAATAAGAACATTTGTCTCATTTTTTGAATAAAGAGCATCCAAAAAACTTGCGGCAATAGACATTGTCGGACAAACTAATCGGTCTTCAATATTATCATACTCATCTGTCTTTATAGTGACAGGAAAAGAAGCTGATTTTAAAAAGGTTTCAGCCTGTTGAAATTTATCATAGACGCCAAACTTTGAAGTTTGAGCATGGATTTTATAAAGAAACTTTTTACCTAAAACATTGCTCGTCGCAATTTTACAAGCATCCGCAATTGGTCCAAAAACTCTTTGCCCGTTTTCTGAAAAAAATCCCACCACATCAGCTTTTAAAGATTTACTACTTACAGGTATCGCTAAATCTATATCATTATCAATTGCAAATTTTAGCAGACCCGTTAAATCATCTTCTCGGATATCTACCGGATTAAACAGTGAATTATCCAAAGAATTTGAAGCTGTTACAAAAACTTTATCTACCTGCGGGGATGCTGCCAACTTTTTTGCTAACGCTGAAACTACTGCCCCATTTCCTATGATAAGTATATTTTTCTTTTTATCTGACATAAATAGATTATACTACATAAAACAGACGATTTTATTAAGTTATATTAAATTTTTACAAAAAACCGTGATATAATGATGAAAAAGGTAAAAAAATCCTTAAACAATTTCTATGTAGAAAGGTATGTATATGGCAAGCTTAGTGAATTTTTTATCAAATGTATTTCAATCACCAAATATCAATACAACAACTCCAGTTGTTAGACAAACATCAGATAATCCATATAGCAACAATCCGTTTGTAAACTATAACGGAAACCGTTATAATCAGTATTATGCACAAAACAAACCCGTAAAAGGCGGGTATTTCGCAGGTTATTACAACGGCAAACAAAACATTGTCGGCAGACGTTTATTTATAGAAGTTTAATTAAAATATCTTGTAAGGATTTAAAATATTTTTCGGATCAAGAGTTTTCTTTATCAAGCGCATATAATCTAATGCCCCGCTTTCAACAACATTTGATATATATGATTTTTTTTCAAGCCCTATACCGTGTTCGCCGGATATGATTCCGTCTAATTTGACGGTTAAAGCATAGATTTCCGACTTTGCAATTTTATAACGCCTGTATTCATCTTTGTCGTTATAATCAATAGGAATTTGCGGATGCACACTACCATCACCAACATGCCCGACCATACAAATAATCAATTTATGACGTTCACAAATTTCACAAATACCTTTAATCAGTTTTGCCAAATTCTGTCTTGGGACAATTACATCATCTGTTGTAACATTTGGCCGTAACTTTGTACAGGCTGCCATAGATGAGCGCCTTGCATTCCAAATTTGCTCTGCATCTTCATTATTCATAGAGAATTTAATATTTGAAGCATTGTGCAACTCTAACAAAGAACAGATTATTTCTCTTTGATATTCAATAGAATTTTTAAAACCGTCAACTTCTATAATCAACGCTGCAGCTTTGCCTAACAACAAATTTGATGGATAAAAGCGTTCAACAGTTTCAATAGCATTTCTATCCATAAAATCAATCGTCGCAGGCGAAATATGATTTTCAATTATTGAATTTACTGCAGAAACAGAATCTTCAACTTTATCAAAATAAGCCATGATAACTTGATTTTCTTGCGGTTTTGGAATTAATTTTAAAGTTGCCTCTACAACAATTCCCAAAGTTCCCTCCGAGCCGATAAATAAACTGCCTAAATTATAACCGGTTGCATTTTTTATCGTATTTGAGCCGGTTCTTATAAGTTTTCCGTCAGCGGTTACGACAAGCATATCAATAACATAGTCTTTAGTTGATCCATACTTAAAACACCTTGCGCCAGCCGAATTTTGAGCAATACTGCCTCCAACTGTTGAAATTTTCAGATTTGACGGATCAGGAGGATAGAAAAGCCCAACTTTTTCAACTGCTTCCTGTAAATCACCAATTACAACTCCGGGTTGAACTCTGACTGTCATATTTTCTTGATTTATTTCAAGGATTTTATTCATCTTTGAAAAATTTAAGATAATCCCTCCATGAACAGGAACACAAGCTCCTACAGTATTTGTTCCGGCACCCCTGCACACAATTGGCACGAGGTGACGATTTGCAATCCTTACAACCTGCTGCACTTGTTCTATTGATTGAACAAAAACAACAGCATCCGGAAGTTTTGCCTTAACATAAGGATCATTAGAGGCATCCAGAGAATATACATAGCGTTCTTCAACATCTGTCAATATACATTCACGGGGTAAGGTACTATTTAATTCTTTAATCAATGTATTAGTCAACATAAGATGCCAATTTCTCAATATTTGTACTCAATTTTAAAAGCTGTTTATCAATTTTATCAATCTTTCTTGTAACTTTTGAATCATCAATATCTTCAACCGCAGAAAGGATTTTGTCTAAAGACATCTCAAGCCTGTCGATACGCTGCTGTTGTTCTTCAAACCTATCTTCCAAACTAACGAGTTTTGCAATTTGCTTTTCAAAAAACATTAATCTTTCCTGCTGCTCATAAAACTTTTCTTCTATAGAGGATAAAATATCTGTTTGTTCAGGAATTTGAGATTTCAAAGTTTCAAGTACAGATTTCACCTCAACTATTTCTTCCGAATTAGTTGAAATTTTATTCATACTTTCACTTGCAGAATCAATCCATTCTCCCATATAAATAAGAGCCTGACGCATAACCTTATCTGAAGCATTTGAAGATTCAAGCAATTTTGTAACATTATCTACTTTTGAAGTTAAATGTTCAGCCAAAGCATCATAAGACTCTCCTGATTTTTTCAAAAGCTGATTTGTTATTGCGCTTAAACTTTTTATATCAGTATTAATTCTGTCAAATTTAGTTTGTATATCCAAAACATTATCTGCAGAAACTGATTCTTGCAATTCTTCAACAGCATTTCCTATTTGGTTAATATTATCAAGAATAAATGATAATCTGTGAGCTTGGACTTCCTGTTCACTTGCCTGAGCATTACTCAAAGCAAGCCTTAACTTCGCCAAATCAGACTCAATATCCTGCATTGAATAGGTATAATCTTCATCATTATCCGTACTTGCAATTTGTTTTAACTGCTTTGTAACTTCAGTTAAACTTTCATTTATGGCATCTGTCTTTTCTTCAACAAAATCCTTGATATCTTCGGATTCTTCCGCAAAAGAAATTTGTTCAAAAATGGTCACTACAGCAGCCATTATTGATTCTTTCATATCTTTAAGCATCTTTTGGATTTCTTTTGCATTATTTGATAAATTTAAATTATTAACTTCTACAGTTAACTCATTCAAACATTTTTTAAAGGCATCTGTCTTATTATTTTCCTCAAAGCGTTCAATATAATCCATTTGAGAAAGAATTAAATGTTTTACATCCTCAACATCTTGTCTTGAAGCAAAAGCGTCATCTGATGACATCTTATCAATTTTATGATTAAGAGTTTCAAGCATTGATGTAATTTTTGCATCCGATACAGACAAAGTGTCTTTTATTTCTTCAATATCTGCATAAGAATCTGATGCAGCAATTATATCAACTTTATCATTTATAACACCGAGTTGTTTTTCTATAGCGACAGTTGAGTTTTCTTCAATTCTTTCTAAAGCCTCACGAACATCCTCCATTACATCGTAATCATCAGAAGATGCTAAAATATCAATTTTTTCGTTAATTAGAGAGAGCATTGACTGAATTTGATTATTTGAAGCAACGATACCTGACGCTTCGGGATTATTTAACTGTTCTAATGCTTGTTTGATTTCATCAACCCAGCCTGAATTTGGATCTGAAAGGGTTAAGATATCAATTTTCCCATTTATTTCTTCAAGCATTGTATGGATTTCGCTGCCATTCAGATAATTCTTAATTTCTTCAAGCCAATCTTTACTTAAAGATTTTGATAATAAGTCTATTTTATTACTTAATGTTTTTATCAAATTATCATTTCCCAATGTTGGAATAGATTTCAACGTGGCAGAAGTTTGCAGCTGCTCATCTTTTGAAATTACCTTTTCAACATCATTGTGCAAACGCTCTATATCTTGTTTTAATAAATCTAATGCTTTGATAATATCAAAATTGTTTGAACCAACGATAATATCCGAAACCGTATCCGTATCAGAATCACAACTACCCTCAGATTCTTCATCTTCATAGAATTCAGCATTCACCGGTTCTTTTTCAATATCATCATCTTCGATAACGGCTTCATCTTCGGTGATTTCTATATCTTCGGAAGATTCAACCTCATCTGGTTGTTCAACCACTGTAACAGGTATAACCGACAATGTTTCCATTTTATTTTTGATAATATCCAAAACCTCAGCAATTTCAGGATTTTTTTCTGATAAGTCAGATACCAGTTCGGAAAATTTATTAAAATCTGCTTTTAATTCGTCTACAACTTTTGCATTTTCAGAAGTTTCAAAAGGTTTTTCATACTGATTTGCACTAAATTCATCAGAAAAAACAGAAACCTCATCTGCACCCTGTGCGCGTTTTAATTCAGAAATCTTAGACTGGAAACAAGTTTTTAAATCATCAATTGCTGAAATAATTTCCTTGTTATTTATTGAAACTGCAAGTATAGACTTCAATTCCTCATGTTGTGCTGATAAAGTTTGAGTTATAGAGGTTTTTACATCCTCAGCGGCCTCATAAACCAACGCCTGCTGCTCGGATTTAAATGCCTCAATCTGATTAACAAAATCTTTAAACTCATCCATAGCTTGCGCTTCAGGTGGTGAAATCCTATTTAGAGCATCATCCAAGTCTGCACGCAAATTATCAATTTTAATTATTACAGAATCTATATCCCCTAAAATAAAATCTCTCAAGTTGTTCTCAGTTGAAGATAAACTGTCATTGATACGAGAATACATATCTTCAAGCATATCAAACGTACTTTGAGAATACTTTGTACATTCTTCCAAATCATTTCGAACAGCATCATGCAGCTCCGAAAGCTTTGAATATAATTCATTGTCAGCTGCCTCATTTGAAGACAAATTAATATCTTCCAGCATCTGTCTTATTGAAGCAATCTCTGTTATCAATTCTTCCGATTTCGAACTCAAAGCACTTACAATATCGGTATTAATAAGTTCCATTTCTTGTTTAAAATCAATCAATTTGTTATCAGTAACTGTCAATCGCTCATATAATTCAATGTTATCAGAATTTTTGTGTCTTAACTCTTGAATAAAGTCTAAAAGAGCTGCCGTTTTTTCCTCAACAAGTTCAGCATTATATGCAAAACCTTGTTGTAGTTGATTTTCTACCCCGTCAGTAAGTGTATCTAAATTCTGAGCAATTTCATTCAACTTTTCTGCGACAAATTCTGAAGTTTCATCTTCTGCAGTACCCTTATCATAATTTAGAGCATTAAAACTATCACCTAAAGACTTTATTTGTTGTTTAATTTCTGAAATCTCAGCAAATGAAGCTTCTAAAGCCTCCGCAGAAACACCATTATCTTCAGCATCCAACATAGACTGATAAGCACGAATTTGCGAAAGAACTTCACCAATATCCTTTTGACCTGCTGATTGATAGGAAGCAATTTTATCTTCCAATTCCGAAATTTTTGACAATATATCTTCATCCAATGACTTGTCTGAAGTATCAAGAATTGTCTTTATCTCCTTTAGATATGTTTCAATAGAAGAAATTGTCTCAGCGTTAGCTTTTTCAATTTCATCATAATTTGATCTTTTATTTTCCAAAATTTCAACAATTTCTGAAATTGATTGTTTAATATCCTCTTTGTTGTTATTTGATAACTCTGTTAAATATTCGGAAAGAGAAGTTAATTTTGTTCCGGCAGCCGAAACTTGTTTTGTTATATTTTCTTCTATGACTGATAAGTTTATATTATTCAATTTTTCAAGAATTGTTTGCTGATAATCCTTGATATCACGTATATTTGAACCAATTTCATCATTATTTTCAACCGCAGTTTCAACAAAAGATTTTAAATCATCAACAAAATCATTGAAATCTTCAAGGGTTGCAATTTTTGTAATAGATTTTTGAAGCTCCGACAACTGAACAACAACAGAATCATGGTGCATTTCATTTGAGTCGATC
>CAMGGL010000020.1 GCA_946055575.1 uncultured Candidatus Melainabacteria bacterium | reverse complement strand
TGGGATTATGCAAAAATGACACCTTTTTATGAGATGATTTTGTACGAAAATATAGTAAAGGATTTTACCCACAAAAGGACTATTCAAAATGTTTTAATGAAAAGAAAAATTTATTTTAATTATTACTTATCTAAATTTATTGAAACTTTTTCATTTGGCAGAGTAAGGAAACTATATAGAAACAAACGAGTAGGTTATAAAAAGCGAGTTAAGGAATTAAAACAAATTTCAAACGTATAAAAGCGGGGCTTGCCCCGCTTTATCAATATCATTATCCCAAAATACTGAAGCCTACAATAGAGTGAGTACTAATATTAAACCATTTATACTCTGCAAAGTGTTCCATATCGCATTCACATTCATCTATACCGCAATTGCACAAATCATTAATTCTTGCGATTTTTACATTCTTTAATGCTATTAAACAGTCATGACAATTCTGACACTTGTCATAATAATCATGAATAGTTCCTACAATATACAAACCGTCGGTCAATATCAGAACCCTTTTTGTTGCATTTTCTTCCATAATATTATTGATAATTTCACCCAAATTTTTACTCATATTACCTCCTTTATAAAAAGAGGATATAAAATTTATATAAAATAAAAATCCTGCAATCGACTATTTTTTAGGACTATTTCTGAAAATATTTCGGTCTTTTAATTTATCCCTTTCAACAACAATCCCGCAATACTTACACGCAAACAATTCATTACTACTATCAAGAGGTAAAAACAAGTGTTCACAATCCTCTGCCAAGTTCAATTCCTCTTTATCTAAAGGATTAAAAGATTGATTGATATATTTTTTGGATTTAAAAGCATTGAACAGTAATTCAAAAATATACATACTAAAGAGTAAAACTTTCCGGCAAAAGTTGAGCTAAAGTATAAACTTTTAGTCCGTCACCAACTTTCACAATAACATCCATATTGTCATCCGTACAAAACTCGTGCAAAACCTGACGACACGCACCACATGGCGTACAATTATCCTGATTTGGAGAATATATTGCAATAGCTTTAAACTTTCTTTCTCCATACAAAACTGCAGAACCTGTCGCGTTACGCTCAGCACAAATTGTCATTCCAAAACTTCCGTTTTCAAAATTACATCCGCAATAAATATTGCCGCTTTCAGCCAATATACAAGCTCCGACAGAAAAATGAGAATATGGAGCATAAGCATTTTTTGATGCTTCAATAGATTTTTGCATTAATTCTTCTTATGTCATATCAAAATCTCTTTACTATAATTATATCGTTAATTTTAATTATGATATCCCTTAATTGGACGAAATAATAATGCTTAACATTTTGTTATATAATTAAAGTTTTGAGTAAAATTTGCCGTAAATTAAAGAAAAACAAGGACTAATTATGCAAATTTCAAGAATTGAAGCTATTTCACCAAAGCAAATAGACTGGCGAAAACTTACATCAAAAGAAATTATCAAATACGACGCTCAGGGAGTTAATGTCCCCCCTGAATATTTGCAATGGGCAAAAGAATTTATGAATGAGGTTAACTCCAACGACAAAGACGAAACAACCTATGAAATGGCACATTCAGTAAATAACACGCAACAAACAAGTCAAGAAATGCCAATTAGTCAGAATTCCGAAAATAGCACCACAGATACAACAACTGAAGAACCCCCAAAAACAGCAGCTCAAACCAAACGCGAGAATTTAGAAAATGCAGGTAAGAGCTTAAGAAAACAAGCAATAATATTTACCAAAGACAGTATAAACGCGTCAAAAGAAACCATAGCTGCCGCAAGATATATAGAAGCCACGAAAGACAAATCAGATAACGAAATTGAAGCTTTAGAAAGTTATATGCAAGCCTTGTTAGCTCAAGCTGAAGCAACTCAAAACGAATTAAAAAGTGAAATCAGTAAAATAAATAACGAAGATAATACCTCATATTCGATTAACAAAATAAATCAGTTAAACAAACAACTTCAAAGATACGGAAACATTGCACAAACGAACATCTCAGGAAAAGAAACTATGTTCAACGAATTTAATTCGGGTATTCTTAGTACAAGCGGAACAATATTGAATGCTGCAGATTTCGGTTCAGAAACCGCTCTTATCGGAAATGAATTGATAAACAGTAATAATGATGGCATATTCTTCTTCAATTATATTATAGGAAGAGGAGCAGTCATTATAGGAGAAAAGACAGTCAACAATGCTATTTTAACCGCTGATTTACAATCGGAAAGTCTTGATAAAAACAGTCAAAACTTGAATAAAATACAAGGACTTAAAGCTGAAGTTGAAAGCAAAACCGGAGTGGAGGCATTTTCAAACTCTAAAGAGGAAACTAATAAAGGAAATACTGACAATGAAAGCGACAACAAGTCAGACAATTCACAAAATTCAGCACAAACAGCAAGTGCAAATCTTGACAAAATACTGCAAGCTAAAATAAGAAAAGGTGAAGCCGCAGCAGAAACCCCAAGCTAAGCTCGCAACAGTTCAATCGCTTTTTTAATATCATCTGATTTATAAATATAATTGCCAGCAACCAATGAATTTGCGCCATATTCTTTACAAATTTTTGCGGTAGTATCATTTATGCCCCCGTCAACCTGAATAATAAGATTTTCAGGAGAACAAGGTTTTAAAAATTTAATTTTCTCCGCACAATCTTCCATAAATTTTTGACCGCCAAATCCCGGCTCAACAGTCATTACAAGCAACAAATCCAAATCGTTCAAAAATGGTAAAACCTTATCAGGATGCGTCTTTGGTTTAATTGACATTCCCGCTTTTACTCCAAAGGACTTTATTACGTCTATTAGAGATTTTATATTCTCAATATCCACAGCTTCATAGTGAAAAGTTATAATATCCGCACCTGCATCTGCAAAATCTTTTACATACTTTTCCGGATTTTCAATCATTAAATGAACATCTAAAGGTAACTGAGTTACCTTTCTCAAAGATTTTACAACAGGAATACCAATTGTAATATTCGGAACAAAATGTCCGTCCATTACATCAACGTGAATCCAATCGGCACCTGCCTGCTCAACTTTGCAAATTTCTTTTTCGAGATTTGCGAAATCAGCAGATAATATAGACGGTGAAACTATTACATTATTCTTAATCATATTATTCCTAACTTTTTACAAGCAGCATAAGCACTTTTTTGCTCAGCATCTTTCTTACTAAACCCCTTTGCAATCGCCAAAGTTTCACCGTTATATACTACCTCTACCTCAAATTCTCGTTTATGTGCAGGTCCGCTTTCAGCAACAACTGAATATATAGGCGTTTTTTTATCCAAACCTTGCGTATATTCTTGTAAAATTGCTTTTGCATTATACTTTTCAAAATGAGTTGATGCCTCATTGATATACGGTTCAAAAGTTCTTTCTATATACTGTACAACCTCATTAAGCTTACCGTCGAGATAAAATGCACCAAGCACAGCCTCGAAAGCACAAGCACAAATCGAATTAAGCTTTCTACAGCCCTGTTTTTCCTCATGCTTAGACATAATAATTAAATCTTGAAGACCGTTATTTCTTGCAATATCAGCAAGCGTATTATCAGATACAACTATACCGCGAATTTTAGACAACTCACCTTCTCTTGAATTAGGAAACTTTTTATACAGAACTTCAGAAACAGACAATTTTAATACAGCATCACCCAAAAACTCCAAGCGTTCATAGCATTGAGTTTCAGGAAGCTCAAATTCTTTTGTGTAAGAAGAATGCGTTAGTGCGTACTGATACAATTCAGGGGTAACTGTTTCAATCCCAAAAATTTCAGAAACACTACTCATTAAAACAATCCTTTCACAAAATTCGTAAATGTTGTCATCCATTCAGGATAAAAGATAAAACATTTACAAAAATAATACATTACAGGAATTGTCAAAACAAAGCTATCCGTACGATCAAGAAATCCGCCATGTCCGGGTAAACTTGTACCCGAATCCTTAACCCCCGCATCTCGTTTTATAAGAGATTCACACAAATCCCCGATTTGAGCAAATACAGTACAAATAATACCGGCAAATACAGCTATATACCAAGACAAATCAATAAATAAACCGATAATAACAGCTCCAATAACGGCACAAATCATACCACCGATTGAGCCTTCAATGGTCTTATTAGGACTAATTACTGGAGCAAGCTTGTGTTTTCCAAACTTTGTTCCGACATAATAGCAACCGATATCCGTCATCAAAATAGCAGTAAACATCAAAACAACAAAACCTAAACCGCTATCATATTTATTGCAGGATAAATCTCTTAAAAATATCAAATGCAGCGGGAACCAGCCACAATAGACCATACCTAAAAGTGTTGTCGCAACATTTGCAATATATGGCTGTCTACCGCGAAACAAAACCCACATAAACGAACACATTGCACATATTGTTAATGTTATTGCAACCAAATCAAATCTTTTAAAATAAACAACAGTTGCAAGGATCGCTTCCGTAAGATAGATAACCCTTAGGCTCGGATAAAAACCTTTGTGGTTAAGCATCCTGACATACTCACGTGAGCCCATAATAAGCATAAACGCAAGCAAAAACAACAGTGCTAAATCACCCCAAATTATACACAACATAACAATTGTGCCCATAATAAATCCTGTCAACATTCTTGTTGCATTTTTATTCAAGCCTAAATCAAACATTATACGGTCATAACCTCTTTTTCTTTAACTGAAACCGCATTATCAATATTAGCTGTATATTTATCAGTCAATTTTTGAATTTTATCTTGGTTGTCTTTAACCATATCTTCCGGAAGATTTTCACTTTTTTCAAGTTTCTTCAAGTTATCAGTCATATCACGACGAATATTTCTAACTGCAACCTTTGCTTCTTCACCAAGTTTTTTAACATCTTTTGAGATTTCACGTCTTCTGTCTTCTGTTAAAGGCGGGAATGTTAATCTGATACAAATTCCGTCACTATTTGGAGTAATGCCAATTTCAGCCTTGATAATAGCTTTTTCAATTTCTTTCATAATTGATTTGTCATAAGGCGTAATAACAAGAGTTGTACCGTCTTGCACCGAAACCTGAGACATTTGTCTTAGCGGAGTTGGAGCACCGTAATATTCGACAATAACCTTATCAAGAATACCAGGATTTGCACGTCCCGAACGGATTGAGCCAAACTCTTTTTGCAATTGTGCAATGGCTTTTTCCATTTTTTCTTCGCCAAATAAAAATAATTCTTCTATAGATTCTGACATCATTTACCTCTTTCGTATAACTAACTAATATATGTACCTATTTTTTGACCATTAAGAATATTTTTTATTCCATCTTCTTTTTTAAAATCAAATACGACAATCGGAATATTATTCTGTTTACACAAAGCGCAAGCAGCAGTATCCATAACTTTTAAACCGTTTTTAATAATATCGTCATAAGTGATATTATCAAGTTTTTTAGCCTCAGGATTAGTATTCGGATCATCAGTATAAACACCGTCAACACCGTTTTTCGCCATAAGCATTGCCTCAGCGTTTATTTCAGAAGCTCTTAAAGCTGCAGCAGTATCAGTTGTGAAGAAAGGATTTCCCGTACCTGCAGCAAAGATTACGACTCTACCTTTTTCCAAATGTCTTATTGCTCTGTGTCTTATATATGGTTCCGCAATTTGGTTCATTGTTATTGCAGATTGAACTCTGCAAGGAACATCCATCTGCGTCAAAGCACATTGCAAAGCAATAGCATTCATAACCGTAGCAAGCATTCCGACATAATCC
Organism: uncultured Candidatus Melainabacteria bacterium; assembly: GCA_946055575.1. GTDB lineage: Bacteria > Cyanobacteriota > Vampirovibrionia > Gastranaerophilales > Gastranaerophilaceae > Zag111. Next base: position 14,569 of record CAMGGL010000020.1, on the reverse strand, counting down.
CCTGAAGCTTGATCCATCCCCAGCTTCGCGCTGTTTTTCATTCCTCGAAAAATATTTCCGCCACCGACAACTACAGCAACTTCTGCTCCGTTTTCGGTAACTTTTTTTATCTCATTAGCAATCATCTTTACCGGATTTTGGTCTATTCCAAACTGTTGTTCTCCCAGCAAAGCTTCACCACTTATTTTTAACAATATTCGTTTATATTTCAACTTGATTATCTCCCTTACTCTTTGCATTATCCTAGCTTAAATATAAGATAAAGTAAAGTTAATGTTAACGTATTTTACTCCAAGCATTCTTGAATAGAAATTGACTCGATACCCTCTTTTGCCTGAAAAGACTTATATAAATCCTTTATCGGTCTTTTATTCATAACATCAATAATACAAGTTATTTTTATTCCGGACTCATCTGCATTCAATTGTTTTCTTGATAATTGAGAGATGTTTTTATAAGTATCAATGATATAATCTTGAATACTGTCTGCAAACTCACTTGAACATACTACGGTAACTTTCACTCTTGTCGCTCTTTTCGTACTTTGCGGTAGCACTTTACGTTCAAAAACTCTTATTGAAACAAGAGTTAAAATTGAAAGAACAGTACCTGCAAAAGCAATATCAAACATGCCGGCACCGCATGCCATACCGATACTTGCGGCTATCCACAAAGTAGCAGCAGTCGTCAACCCTAAAACAATAGGTCCGTTTCTTAATACCGTACCTGCACCGATAAAACCAATACCTGTAACAATTTGAGCTGCCACACGGGAAGTATCTCTTATACCTGTTGCCTGATCTATTAAGACATTATCACCCGGCGCAAAAGTCGGAAATCCGTAAATTGAAATCAGCGTAAATACACAAGCGCCAAGACAAACCAAAATATGTGTTCTTAATCCCGCGTATTTATTGGTCAATTCACGTTCCAAACCAATACTAAATCCAAAAATAACCGCAATCGCAATTCTTACGAAAAAATCAAGATTGATAATATTTGTTAAATGATTAATTGTTGTTTCCATTTTATCCTCTTTATTTTGTTATTACCATACCATTATACATATCTTCTATTTCTTTTATTTTTTGCATATAAATTTCATATTCACTATTTTTTCCAAAATGTTTTAAAATCTTCGCCTTGACCTTTAAAGCCTGCAAATGTTTCGGATTAATTTCCAAAATTTTATCAACCCATATATCTGCCTCTTTCCAGTTGCCTGACGCAAGTTCAATTTCAGATTTATAAAGGTAAGTATTCGGCTGTATAGGTTTCTCGTTAAGCAATACCTTTATTAACGCTTTGGCTTTTGGTAAATCATTCATTTTAATATATACACGTATCTGCTGAGGCTTATCTGCAGCATATTTTAAAGCATTTTCATAATCACCCAATTCTAAATAGGCTTTTGAGATGAAATACTTATCCGCATCGGTTAAAGCTCCTATTCTTTCGAGTTCTTTAGAAAATTCAATAACGGAATCATAATCCTTCGCCATATTGAATGACATTATAGCAATCGGAAACGTATAAGTCTTTTGAGATTTAAATATCGAGTATTTTACGGCAAGTTTATCCCATTTGAGGTTTCTGACATGCGATTGACCATGCTCTATATCAGCGATAAAGATGTACAAAAAGGGCAATATCCAGACTGCAAGAAAAAGACCTGCCGCAATCATGCAGGAAGCTATTGTAACAGCTATACTATTTTTCTTTTTCATTACACACTTCCCCGATATAATTTCCCTACCTTACCTTAGATTTCGGATCCAAGACATCTCTTATCGTATCACCTATCACATTAAATGCCAAAACTGATACAAAAATTAAAAATCCCGGAGTTAAAAGCCAAGGTCGGTACAAAATATTTGTAAACTCCTGAGCTTCTTTAAGCATATTACCCCAGCTTGCGTCAGGTTGTTGTATACCAAGTCCCAGAAAGCTCAAACCTGACTCTGACAGAATATAAGACGGAACAGACAATGTCATTGCAACAATCACATAACTTGTAGTCTGAGGCAAAATATGTTTAAGAATTATTCGCATTTTTGAAGCTCCGACCGAGCGTGCAGCCTGAACATACTCTTGATTTTTGACCGACAAAACCATTCCCCTGACAACTCTTGCAAACCCCGCCCATCCGATTAAGGCAAGGATAAGTACAATCAACAAAAACCTTTGTGTACTTGTCATTCCGGGTGGCAATATTGAAGCTAAAATTATCAAAAGATAAAAACTCGGGATTGACATTACAGCCTCTGCAAACCTCATCATAATCATATCGGTTTTTCCGCCAAAGTATCCCGAAATACCGCCATATAAAAGTCCGATAGGGAATAAAACAAACAACGCCAAAAAACCTATCGTCATAGAAATTCTGCCGCCAAACAGCAATCTCGAAAAAACATCCCTGCCGTTGATATCTGTACCTAAAAGAAATATTCTCCCCCCGTCATCTGTTGTAAACAAATGACGTTTCATCGGAATTAGCCCCAAAAACTTATACGGCTTACCTTGAGCAAAAAATTCAATATAATGTTTTTTACTTCTGTCTAACTTGTAAGTAATCTCAAGATTTACATCATCAAACTCTCTCACATAATTGTACGTATAAGGTTTGGAAAGTTTACCATCCGAAGTTATTGTAAATATCTTTGATGGAGGAACATAAGCCATCGTTCTATCCGAAAAATCCATAGTGTAAGGAGCGATAAAATCCGCAAAAAACAATGCAAAATAAATAATACCCAAAACAACTAACGCAACACGGGCAAATTTATCTTTCCATAATTGTATTAAAACTTCTTTCATTATGCCCTCACTCTTATTCTCGGATCCGTAATAATCAGCAGGATATCCGCAATCAAATTACCTGCAACAAGCATAACCGCACCCATCATCAACGACGCCATAACCAGATTTATGTCAGATTTTAAAACAGCCTCCAAAATCAACCTGCCAAGTCCGGGATATTGGAAAACATATTCTGTTAATGCCGCACCTGATAACAATCCTGCAAATTCAAATCCTAAAAGAGTAATCATAGGATTTACCGCATTACGCAAAGCATGTTTATAGATCACAACAAATTCAGGTAAGCCTTTCGCTCTGGCAAATTTTACATAATCGCTATCCAAAACATCCAGCATGTTTGCCCTCATTTGTCGTTGCAATCCTGCAAGAGAAATGGTGAATAAAACAATCACGGGCAAAACTAAATGGTAAGAAATATCTAAAAATTTCCCCCAAAAAGATAAATCGGAAAAATTAGGTCCTGTCAGACCTCCAATTGGGAACCAACCTGTTTTTACGGCAAACAGCAACAATAAAACCGCAAAGAAAAAAGAAGGGATTGCCATACCTATACTTGTTAATACCGTTAAAAACCTGTCAAAATTCGTTCGCCACTTTACTGCCGCTATAATTCCAAGCGGAACTCCGACTATCCAAGTTAATATTATAACAACTGTTGTTAACAAAAGAGTATTTGGTATTCTTTCTTTTAATTTTTGACTTACACGCTCTCCGGTCGAAGTAACTCCCAAATCACCCTTAACAAATGAAAAAGCCCATTTCCCGTACTGTACTATTATCGGCTTATCCAAACCCAGCCTTTGACGTTCTTTTTCAACCGTTGCAGGAGATATTGACGGATTAAGTTTTAATTCTGCCAACGGGTCGACAGGAGATAACCTGATGATGAAAAAACTTATAAAAGATATCAGGATAAGTAACGGTATCGCCTGTAAAATTCGTTTAAAAATATATTTAAGAATTTCCATTATTTTTTACCCCCTTCAATCCAAATTTCAGCAATATTATGCAACATACCACCAAGACTTGTCGGATAAATATTCTTAAACTTATCCCTTATTGCTACGATTATAATCGGGGAATAAATATATATCATAGGTTTTTGGTTATAAACAATTTCTTGATACCTGTCGTAATATTTTTTACGTTCATCAAAATTTGAGGCTAATGCACCCTTTATAAAGCATTCATCCAAGTCTTTTTCCCAAGACAAAATACCTGACTTTCCTTCGCTTGGAGTACGCATATTAAACATATGCAACCTGCCGTCAGACAACCAAACATTTTTACCCCCGTTCGGTTCAATTGGAGAACCAGTAAGTCCCATAATGACCATATCCCAATCGAAAGTAGAAACCAATTTATTAACAAGCGAATTGAACTCAATAGGTTTAAAATTTACTTTCATTCCCAATTCTTCCAAATCCTGCTTAACCATAACACCAATAGCTTCTCTTTCCGTGTTACCTGCATTAGTGTAAAGGTTAAATTCGACACGATTACCATCTTTATCGTATAGCTTTTCGTTTTTCAGGTAAAATCCTGATTTTTGTAAAAGGTTTCGTGATTTTTCGAGATTTTTTTCGTAAGGTTTTAGATTTTTGTTTAGGTAAATTGAATTTAAACTTTCTGCAGTATATAAAGGTTCACCTATTCCGTTTGCAATATTGAAAACCATATTACGTCTGTCAATTGCATAATCAATCGCTGTTCTAAAGTTTAAGTCTTGAAACCACTTTTGCTTTATCGGATTTACATAATAATCGCCGTTTTTGTTTTTTCTGTTGTTTATATTGACGGAAAGGTACATTGTTCCTGTTGTCGGTCCAAGATTATAAAGCTTAAAATCGGAATGAGGTTCTAAAGACTTATACCTTGCAACTTTTGAACCTTGCAAATTTATAACATCAAGTTCTTTTGCCTCAAACTTCAATACTTCATTGTTTAAATCACCGACAATAAGGTAAATAAATCTGTCCAAATACGGCAATTTATCTCCGTTTTTATTTATCAGATAATAATTAGGATTTCGTTCAAAAACAACACGCTGCGCAGGGATGTATTCTTTTAATTTAAACGCGCCGGAAGAAACAATCTCATCTGGATTTGTATTTGTGGATAAAAATCCGTCAAAATAAGCAGCACCTTTTTTTACTGCAGGCAAAAAATAGTGTTTTGGAGCTATTGAAGCAGATAACAACCTTACAAACGGAGCATAAGGTTTATCAATTTTAAATTCAACTGTATAATCATCAATTTTACGGACTTTCGGCAACTTGCCATCAATATAAACGGAATCTCTAAGCGAGGTATCCCCCAGACCTGCAAAAATAATATCTTTCCAGCTAAAAACAACATCATCTGCAGTTATAGGTTTTCCGTCCGACCAATTTATACCTTGTCTTAAATATATTGTATAAGTTTTCCAGTCAGGAGATATTGAAAAATCCTTAGCAAGTTTTGGCTCAGGTTGACCGGTTACGGGGTTTGTTGTAAGCAACCCGTCATACAATATTCCTGCCATAGTTGAAGACGTATTATCCTTAGAATTAAAAGGATTAAATGTTTTAGGCCCTTCTCCAATGGTTGAAGATATAATTTCACCACCGAATTTACCGACAGAAATTTGTGATTGTTGATAATCCGAGCCGTTCACAACAACATTTTTCGGAGAAGTATAATTCAAAAAGGAATTGTCTGATGAATTTTCGGTCCTGTTTGCCGTCATTTCCGGCGGAACATCTTTCACCAAACAAGCCTTACAAAGTAAGCCCACACATACTAATACTATTATTACCCTAAAAACTCTCCAAATCATGATTTAAGAATAACATAAAAAGGCTTGCATGTATTCTCTTGTTGACTAAATATAAAAACTATTACAAAATGTATAGTTCACTGTTGTTATAAAGACAACATCCGTTGTATAATGACAAAAAGGCAGTTTAATGGCATGCCTGAATAATGAACTATTTCTCAACTAATATACGAAAGGTCGAAGTGTCAGGGGATAATTTAGACGCAAAAGATACTTTATATTTAACGGATAACGCAATCAAAATCTTGGAAAAGAGATATTTAAAGCGGGATGACAACGGGAAATGCACAGAAACACCCGTTGAAATGTTCCGCCGAGTTGCTAATGCAATCGCTGAGGGTGAATTTAAATACGGCAAAAGCGAAAATGAAGTAAAAATTTTATCAAATAAATTTTATCAAACAATATCAAAGCGTTATTTCATGCCTAACTCACCAACTCTTATGAATGCGGGAAAACCATTAGGGCAATTGGCGGCTTGTTTTGTTTTACCCATAGAGGACAGCTTGGAAGGGATTTTTGAAACTCTCAAAAATACTGCAATAATCCACCAATCAGGCGGAGGAACAGGGTTTTCTTTCTCCCGATTAAGACCCAAAAACAGTATCGTAAAATCAACAATGGGAGTATCATCTGGTCCGGTATCATTTATGGAAGTTTTCAATGCGGCAACAGAAGCCGTAAAACAAGGCGGGACAAGACGAGGAGCAAATATGGGAATACTTAGGGTTGACCACCCTGATATCCTTGAGTTTATAAACTGTAAATCTGACAACAATCATTTAAATAATTTTAATATCTCCGTTGCTGTTACTGATAAATTTATGGAGGCATATCTAAAAGGCGAAGATTACGACTTGATTAACCCGCAGAATAACGAAGTCGTCAAAAAAATTAGCGCAAAATACGTATTTGATTTAATCGTAAACAGCGCTTGGAAAAACGGAGAGCCGGGAATTATATTTATAGATAAAATAAATTCCGAAAATCCAACCCCGCACATCGGAGAAATAGAATCTACAAATCCGTGCGGAGAAGTTCCGTTACTTCCTTATGAGGCTTGCAATTTAGGTTCGATAAATCTAAGTTTAATGATAAAAGAAGATGATAACGGGTTTGGGATTGATTGGAATTTACTCGAAGAAACAACTCGAATTGCAATAAGATTTTTGGATAATGTGATTACGGTAAATAAATATCCACTGGCACAAATTTCCGAAATCGTCCAAGCAAACCGAAAAATCGGTTTGGGTATAATGGGCTGGGCAGATATGCTTATGAAATTGGGTATTCCATACAACAGCGAAGAAGGAGTAAAACTTGCAGAGCAAATTATGGAATTTATTGACTACATTTCAAAATCCGAATCTGTAGAAATGGCAAAAGAACGTGGCAGTTTCAAGAATTTCAAAGGTAGCATTTACGATAACGAAAACTATTTTTATAACAAATTTAAAGGAAAATCTGCCGGAAAAATTTCTGATGACCAATGGGCAGAACTCGATAAAAAGATAAAACGATACGGGCTTAGAAACGCTACAACAACCTGCATTGCTCCAACAGGTACTATTTCTATGATAGCAGGAGCTTCAGGCGGTATAGAACCGTTGTTCGGGCTTGTATTTTTCAGACTTATACTTGACGGTACAAAAATGCCTGAAATCAATCCGATATTTTTGAATTACCTAAACAAACATAATTTGTACTCAGAAGAACTAATATCACAAATTATCCAAGACGGAACTATTGCAAATATTCAAGGGATTAGCGAAGAAGTCAAACAGATTTTTGTAACAGCACACGACGTATCTCCATACTGGCATGTAAAAATGCAAGCAGCATTTCAACATCACACGGATAATGCGGTATCAAAGACAATAAATTTTGTTGAAAATGCAACAAAAGAAGATATCAAAGAAGCCTACATTTTAGCATACAAAAACAACTTAAAAGGAATTACCGTATATAGAAATAACTCACGCCAATTTCAACCAATGAACTTAGATAATATAACGCAAAAAGATATCAAAAATTCAGAGCCTATCGAAGAAGGAGAAGAAGGGAATAGGAAAGAATACAATCCGACAGGCGAAATAAAAGCAATAAAATGCCCTGAATGCGGCACAGAAATTCAAATGGCGGAAGGTTGCTTTATTTGTCCTAATTGCGGACATTCGGGATGTTCCTAAATTCCCTGACGAATTGTATTCTAAATTTATTACAATTATTAGCCTGCGTAACTGCAGGCTAAACTTTGAACTTTATTACTAACTCATTAAGAGATGTTGAAATTCTATAAAATAGCATTATATAGAAATATATGGCGTTTAATAACAAAAATTACTATGAAATTTTAGAAATCACTCCTGAAGCTGATACAGTAGAAATAAAAACAGCTTACAGGAAACTTGCACGAAAATATCATCCTGACATAAACAAAGATACAAACGCGATTGAAATATTCAAAACTGTCACGGCAGCTTATGAAACATTATCAGATAAAGATAAAAGAAAACAATATGATATTATAAACGGGATTTTTAAGCAGGAAACTCCTGCAAAAACAACCGACAGCGAAGAAAAAAGCAATATAAAACAAGACACCGAAAAGTTTTCAAAGACAACATCCGTACAACAAACCAAAAGCTTAAAAAAGAAAACAAATTCAGAGTTTACAATAAAAAATTTATTCAAATATTGGAGTTTAAAACTCAAAAAACACCGTTTCGCGGAAGAACTTAAAAAACCGCAAAAAGGTCAAAACATATCAACAGAAGTAACGATTACTCCTGAAGAAGTCATTACGGGAAGCAAACGAATAATTAACGTACTGACAACACAGACCTGTCCAACCTGTTTCGGTCACAAATTCATCAACGGCGGGAAATGTACAACTTGCAACGGTACCGGAGAAATCTCAAGAAGAAAACGAATAACCGTAACAATTCCAAAAGGGATAAAAGACGGTGCAAAATTAAGATTAAAAGGCGAAGGAGCTTCCGGTCAAAACGGCGGAGCTAACGGAGATTTATACATAAATATCAAAATTGAAACACCGAAAAAAGTACATTTTGATAAACTAAACATTTACTACAATGTACCTATCACACCATACGAAGCAGCACTTGGTGAAGAAATCAAAATAACGACATTCGACGGAGTTATAAAATTAAAACTACCAAAAAACACTTGTTCGGGGCAAAAATTCAGAATTAGCGGACAGGGCATAAAAAAGAACGGTAAAATCGGAGATTTGATTGTTACGGTAAGTATTGAATTTTCTCATGATTTATCGGATGATGAAGTAAAGTTGTATGAAAAGCTAAAGAATTTATCAAATGAAGATGTGAGAAAGAATTTTATCAATGAAAACTGTAATTAACGAAATATTTACTTCAATACAAGGCGAAGGACCTGTTGTAGGATACAGACAACTATTCATAAGATTTTGCAACTGCAATTTAAATTGCGCATATTGCGACACAGAATTTCAATCAGGGCAAGAGTTTACTCCGCAGGAACTTTTTGACACAATCGATTTTGAATATGACCTTCAAAACATCCATTCAATCTCATTAACAGGCGGAGAGCCACTTTTAAGTGCAGAATTTTTAAGAGAATTTCTGCCAAAAGTAAAACAAAAAACGAAAATTTACCTTGAAACAAACGCAACTCTAGCAGGTCAACTATCACTAATAAAAGAGAACATTGATATTATTTCTGCAGATATTAAACTGCAATCCTCAAGCGGCATCGACACATTTAAACTACACCAAAGATTTTTTAAGGAATGTTGCGGAATTGAAACTTTTGCCAAGATTGTTTTTGATGAAAACATTACAGATACAGAAATTCAAAAATGCTGCAATCTAGGTCAAGAAAATGGTATTGAACTCATTTTGCAACCAAAAATGAACGGTAACAAAATGAGCGTATCTTCAGACTTCTGCGAAAAAACACTTGATAAATTCTTATCAAACTATAAAAACGTCCGTTTGATTCCGCAAGTCCATAAATTTTTGGATGTAAGATAAAATTCCTTATTTTTAAGGGAATTATCCTATTTTAGTTATACTCATCCATTATAGCGTTACCTTTTTCAAGGTCTTTCATTCCGCCTTCATCACCCAATTCTATGCGAACAAGCCCTCTCATAGAATAACAGGAACTGCTGTTTGGCTTTAATTGGAGACAAGTTGTAAAATCTTTGTAAGCAGATTGAGGACTGTTCATATCCATTTTTACTGCTCCGCGCCAATAATAAGCATCTGAATTTTTAGGGTCAAGCGAAATAGCTTTATCTAAATCGGTGAGCGCGGCACGTTTTTGATTTAAATCATCATAAACAATTGCCCTGTGTAAATAAAGCTCCGAGTTATTTGGATATTTTTTAATTGCTTCATTTGCTTTAGCAAGAGCCTGACTACTTTTCTTTTGATATTGCAAGTCTAGGATTTGATACGCATAATCAGAGATTTCATCCGCAAAAACTTGAGCAGAAAAACATTGGCACAAAATCAAAAGTAATAACGCTCCCAAAAATTTTTTCATAAATTCCTCCAAAATCTATTCCTTTTTATCTAATATTTTATTTGACGCCTCGAAATCATCCCCGGCACCTTGAATATCACCCATTTGAATTTTTACACATGCTCGCATGATATAAGCAGAAGTATCTTTAGGATTTATTTTTATAGCCTCATCAAAATCTGCAATTGCGCCGCTATTATCGCCCAAATCCGATTTTGCGACCCCTCGCATAACGTATATACTGCTATTATCGGGTTTCAGTTTAATTGCTTTATCATAATCTAAAACGGCATCTTCATTATTACCTGTTCTGCTTTTAATAACGCCACTCCAGTAATACAATTCAGGCTCATCCGGATATTTTTTCAAAGCATCTAAGCATTTATCCAGCGCCTGTATGTAATTCTTATTATTAGCCAGCGTACCGATTTCGGATATCATCTGGAATTTTTCCAAATCGTTAGCAAAAACAGGGTTTAAAAACCCAAGCAACAATCCCAAAATTAACAAACACCTTTTCACGGAAACTACTCCTTAAAGTTTATCGACCTTATAATTATAACATACAATTTAAAACTTTGCCAGTCTGAAATTGCAAACCTTGAAAGTTTATAGTAAAATATCAATTGATAAATCAGTTAGGAAGGTTAGAAATGGCTATAAGAAAAGTTTTAAAATACGGTGAACCGTCATTAAGGCAACCGTCAAAAGAAGTTCATAAAGTTTCAAAAAAGATATCCGACTTAGTCAGAGATTTGTTGGATACAATGTATTCACAAAACGGGGTGGGGCTTGCGGCACCGCAAATCGGTGAAAATGTGAGGGTATTTGTAATTGACGTTGCAACAAACGATGAACCGCTAAATCCGATAGTATTCATCAATCCAAAGATTATCAAAAAAAGCGGAGCCGTAAAAAGTAACGAAGGATGTTTGAGTTTTCCTGAAGCTTATACGGACGTAAAACGATACAAAAACATCATGGTCAAAGCACTTAATGAGCATGGGAAACCGTTTGTTATGGAAGCAAAAGACGGCTCACTTTTAGCAAGAGCAATCCAGCACGAATATGATCACCTTGACGGGATTTTATTTATTGACCATTGTATAAACAGATTTGCTGCGGAAGAAGTGCTAAAAAAATACAATCTTCCTGATTTAGACCCTGATTTGTTAATAGAAGAAAAGGAATTAGAGGAAGAATTAGCAAAAAATGATTAAGATAGTATTTTTCGGAACTCCTGATATCGGGTTAAAATCACTTGAATATTTACACAAATCAGGCAACATAGAGGTGTGTGCCGTTGTCACTCAGCCTGACAAACCGGCAGGACGCGGACACAAACTGCAAATGTCACCGATTAAAAAGTTTGCGCTTGAACATGATATTCCTGTTTTTCAGCCAAAATCAATCAGAAAAGAACCTGAAATTCAGGACAGCTTAAAAAAATTTGAGCCTGACTTTTTTGTAACCTTCGCATTCGGGCAAATTCTTTCTCAAGAAGTTTTGGATATCCCAAAATACGAAACAATCAATCTTCATGCGTCGCTATTGCCAAAATACAGAGGTGCAAATCCAATTCAGCGTGCAATTATAAACGGAGATAAAGAAACAGGTATTTGCACAATGATAACAGAACTAGGACTTGATTGCGGAGATATTTGTCAAAAATTGGTTATTCCAATTTCTCAAACCATGAACTGTGAAGAATTATGGAATGAAATTGCCGAAAAATCGCCTAAAATGCTGGAAGAAACGCTTATCGGACTGAAAAACGGTACATTAAAACCGCGAAAACAATGTGAAGACGGCTTGTGTATGGCAAACAAACTCTCAAAAGAAGAATGTCTTATTGACTGGTCAAAAACCAATATTGAAATACACAATTTGGTAAGAGGAATTTGCAGAAGTCCGGGAGCTTACTTTATATACAACGATAAAATAATCAAAGTAATAGAAACGCAAACTATTGACGGCACGGCTCCTGCGGGAGAGATTGCATCTGTCACTAAAGATGCAATAATTATGGGCTGCGGAGAAGGTTTGTTAAAGCTAATAAAGATAAAACCTGAGGGTAAAGGCGAAATGCTTGCCAGAGATTGGTATAACGGAGTAAAAAAATGATAACAAAAGGAATTCGCGGAGCAATAACAGTTACTGAGAACTCGGAAGACGCCATAAAAGAAGCAACTCTTGAGCTTGTTCAAGAAATTTTGAGACAGAACAATATTAACGACAGCTCTGCAATTTCGCATGTAATATTTACAACAACGAACGACTTAAATGCGGCATTTCCTGCGAAATTTCCTCGATTAGAACTCGGCTGGGATAATGTTGCAATGATGTGTTTTCACGAGTTAGACGTTCCAAATTCTCTCAAAATGTGTATCAGGATTTTGATTGTTTTAAATTGCGAAGAAGATTTCAATCCAAAGTTTGTTTACCTAAAAGATGCGCAAAACCTACGGAAATAAAATTAACAAACTAATATTTATTATAGGAATTCTTTTCCATACCATAAAATGTTAAAGCAGATAAAATGGATGAAAATATGTCTCAAGAAATAAATGTAAACAGTCAACGTGACTTACACTACGTATATTCTGGAGCAAATTTCTAAACCGGTTATACTTCTCTGATATAATCAACAACCTCTTTTAAAGAGTAGATGTTTTGCTGAACAAAAAAGTCTTTAAAAGAATGTTCTTTTACATAGTCTAAATTATGCCCGTCTAAAAAGTCCTCACTATACGGACGCAGCATAACAGATGGAATTACAACAACGTCACAGTCTATATCTTTAACTGTTCTTATCAAATCATCACTTGTAATCAAGCCCGCAACGGTGATATCACGACCCCAATACTCTGATTTAACAGGATGAACTTCAACCGTCAGGTTCTTGATAGTATTTAACTTGGAGGCAACCTCGCTTAACATATCTTTTGCTGCATAAGAACATGCAAAAACAATTTTATAAGGTTTTGAAACCGATTTTGGAAGTTTGTGAGAATAAAAATCATCTAAAGTCATTCTCAAAGCTCCGACTCCGTCACTTAATTGGCAAAAATTACCATAATATTTTGCCGGCGGAATAGGTTTTTCTGCCAGCAAAAATATCTCATCAGAACAGCAAACCCTTTTGTATTTTGAAGCTATCTCAATCGTTTCTATTGCACATTTTTTATCCACCTGACGCAATTGATTATCCTGCCTGAACTGCGTTATCCCAACAGGAACTATCGCAACTGACAACACCGTATTTTTCAACTTTGCTAAATCAGACAACGTCCTTTCCAATTCCGCCCCATCGTTTAATCCCGGACACAAAACAATTTGAGCATGGAACGGTATCTTATTTTTTCTGAACCAAGTTAGATTTTCAAGCGCCTTGCCCGCATTTGGATTTCTGAGCATCTTTACTCTTAGCTCAGGATTTGTAGTGTGAACAGACACATAAAAAGGTCCAAGATGCATCCTGCTAATCCGTTGCCTGTCTTCATCTTTAAAATTTGTAAGCGTGATATATGTTCCTTGCAAATACGACAGTCTATAATCATCATCTTTAACATATAAAGTATCTCGCAAACCTTTCGGCTGTTGGTCAACAAAACAAAATACACAATGATTTAAACACGGCTTTATCCTGTCAAATACTGCGCTTTCAAAAACTATACCCAAATCCTCATCAAAATCTTTTTCTATCTCAATTTCTTCAATCTCGCCGTTTGATTTTTGGATTTCAACAGTAATCAACTCCGATTTCATATAAAAATTGTAATCAATCATATCTGCCATTGTGTTACCGTCAACGGTCAGAATAATGTCGCCCTTTTCAATATCCAATTCTTGAGCAATAGAGCCCTCTATAACACTATTTACGACTGCCGGCATTTTCTTTTTCCAAGCCCTCTACCATTGATACAAAATTATTATACTCACAAATTGTATTGTCTAAAACAATTCTCTGATAAAAATCTTTTTCGGTATATTCATCTTCCAAAAGTTTTTCAGCGTTAACCTTATGTAATAACGCACAAGTCTTTATATCAAAATACATTTGTTCACGTTCTTCACTTGATAACACAGAAGAACAAAACAACTTTATCTTCGCATCGCTGACAAATTGCAATGGATTTGTTGACAATGGAAGCAACAAAAGCCTTTTTAACTCTTTTATTCCCTCATCTGTTATCGAATAAAAAATTGAAACTTTGCCCCCGTCTGATATCATCTTTGAGGGACTAATACAACCTTTTTTCTCCAAACGAACCAAAGCTGGTTTTAATGCGCCAAAACTCGGTATTGAATACGGCACAAACAACTCTCCTACATATTTACGAATCCCATACATTGTGTATTCGCGTTTCAAAAGTAAAAACAAAACCATTATCTCAATCA
>CAMGGL010000019.1 GCA_946055575.1 uncultured Candidatus Melainabacteria bacterium | reverse complement strand
TTGTTTTATCGTTTTTATCAGCTTTTTTTATAAACAAATTGCATATTTGGGGCAATTTTAGTCTGCAAAAAAACTTTATATAAATATAGGGTGGAAAATGAAGGAAAGAATATTTATATGGGATTAGAAAAAGCATCCTTAGAAGTTGGGAAAGAAGTTATTGTTCAAGCAAAAAATGGTAAACGTGTACTTGAAGCTGCAAAGTCTGCAAAAATTGATACTGCAGGCTTAAGATTAGCACCTCAATTAGAATCTGATGTTGTTGAAGTGCCGCAGAAAAAAGGGTTCTGTCATGAATTTTGGGACAGTATAGTTAATGAAAAAGCTCAATGTACATTAAGTAACGGGGAGCCTGTCAGTTTAGGCACTCCTACCCAAGTTAATTATCATTATTATCTTCATTCCTTTAACGGTATGCTAAACAATAACTCTCCAATCAATTTTAACAGACCATTAAAACCTGTATGTTTTAATGAAGCATATCCTACTGTTGCGGATGCTATTTCTGTTTCGGACTATGGTTTTAAAACCTTAACTCCTCTTAAGGAAAATTTGACAGTATATAGATGTATTCCAAAACGCCCGCCATTTTTTAAACAGGAAAATGCAATATTTGAAAAAGCCATCAATTTAAAACCGGGAGAAACAATAGCAATGCGCGAATACGCATATTGTACACCGGATATAAAATATTCACAGCAATTTTTGAATGAAGAAGGTTTAATGTACGAAATAAGTCTGCCAAAAGGAGCCAGAATTTCACAGGGTTATTTTGATGGGTATCGCGATTACATATTACCACGATATTCCCGTTTTAGGTGTATTTCAAACGAAACACTTGAAGACGGTACTCATAAAATTAAATTAGAATATATTTTGCCGGATGACTCTTGGAGAAAATAACAAATTTTTCGGCTTTAACAAGGTCATAAGCTTTTTGATAATACTTGGAAGCTTCTTTGAAACGTTTTTCAAAATAATAGCACGTTATAGACATACTAACAAGTCAATTTACGTTTAAGCGAAAAGATACTACCATTTTATACTATTTATGGTGCTTTTTACCTGTCGTGGTAATTCTATAACAAATGTATTTGTTGTTTCTTCTCCAGTATAATATATATCACCTTCGTGAGCTTCTATAACTTTTTGGGATAAATACATTCCCAAACCAAAACCTATTTTTTGGTATCTATTGCTTCCGGAAATATATTTTTCAAATAAATGGGCTTTTGTTTCTTCATCTATTGGAGGGCCGAAATTTGTCAGTTCAATAATAACTCTGTCATCATGCAAATATGTTTTAATCGAAAATTCAGTATCTTTGAACGCATAATTTATTCCGTTATTTAACAAATTGGTAATAACTCTGCGAATTTGTTTTTCATCAAGCATAATGTTTTTATCTTCTTCTTGCAATGTTGATGTGTACGAAATTGTTATTCTATTTTCCTTTGCAAGTGATTGATGTTCTCTTATACAAGTTTTGATTATTGCCTCTAAATCAGTTTTAGATTTTTTAAGAATTATATTTCCATTATCATATTTGTATGTATTGATAAGCGTATATAACATTTCTTTCATATAATTCGCTGATTCTATTATTGTTTCCAACATTTCTTTTTGTTCAGGCGTTAAAGAGTTAAAATATCCTTTTGCCAAAAGTTCCATACCACTTATTTGTGCAAGCAGAGGATTTTTTAAATCGTGAACAAGAGTTGCAATAAATAAATCTTTTTGATTTTCTATTGCTTTTTCGTTATCAATGTTTTTAGCAATAGTCACCAATCCATCTATTGAATTATCTTCTTTTAAAATCGGAGCTTTCAATACTCTATACCAATGTTGATTGCCCTCGCTATCAATACACAATTTTTCTTTTCGGAGTTTTTCCTTATTGTTTAATACAAAATCATCTTCCGACGTAGTATCTGACAAAGATTTATCCATATTAATTTGAACATTATCAGCATAAGGATCTATTCCGTTTTCTACAAAATTTTTTGCATAATTTGAACCGATAATATAATTTTTGTCATTATCTTTCATATATACAAGTAGTGGCAAATGTTCCATCAGCGTATCTAACTGTACTGTTTTTGCTGTTAGTCTTTCTTTTAAAAGTTCATCCTGTGTAATATCTCTGGAAATAGTTAATATATACTTGATTTGATTTTCTTTAATAACAGGAGTTGAAATTTGTTGGACAATTCGTAACGAATCATTCGTTTCTATTTCAAAAGAATAAGATTGTAATTGACCTGTTTTTAAGATTTTGTCGATTTTGTCTTTAATAATTTTGTAATTTGACAAAGGAATAACATCAATAATCGGTTTACCAATAATATCTTTCTTGCTTTTTGCGCCAATGTGCTGCATAAAAGCATTATTACAATCTAAATATCTCAAATCTAAACTTTTTATTGTAATCATTTCATCACAATCATGCATTAATACATTCAGTAATAAAGATTGCATATCATCTTGGCGTAAAGTTTTCAAATTATATTTCTCCCTAATATAAAACTTAGCCTTAATTATATGATAAATTCTAAAATTTATATAGATTAAAATAAATAAATTAGCCACTTGGATAACAAAAATTATAAGGAATTTCTGACTACATATCCTCTAAAATATTACATCCTTAGTAAAAAATGGGAAATAAAATAGAATTTAAGTTCTTGCAAAAAATCTTTACAAGACAAGGAATTATTACGATTTGTAAACGAAGATGAGGGATATATGCTTAATGTAAGGCAGGCTTTAGAGGCTTTAAAATTACACTTTCTTTTAAGTTAATCCCAAAAAATTTTCCTTCTCCTAAGATAGAAAAGGGGGTAGTGGTGAGGTTAGGTCAAAGAATTTCAAATCATTGCTAAAGTTAAATAGATCCTGAAACAAGTTCAGGATGACACATGTGTTCACTCCTCGCACCTAAAATATCCTGAACTGTCTTGGATTATTCGGGGTGTTGGCAGAGTAACGTCAGACCGACACCTTACGGGCTAGACTTCGTCGTCGCCCTACCGAAAATCCGCAATTCAGGATGACATGGGTGTAAAAATTTTCCTTCTCTTAAGATAGAAAAGGGGGTAGGGGTGAGGTCTGGTCAAAGAATTTCAAATCCTTACCAAAGTTAAACAGATCCTGAAACGAGTTCAGGATGACATGAGTGTTTTGTTATTGTTTACATTCCATAATGTCCTGTAGCAAAAGCTGAGCAAAACTCAAAAGAGTAATATCGTTTATTGTTGAGAAATGTAAAAATATTTATTATACCTTTTTGTCTGTATTTCTTTGTATAAAGGCTTTTAACCTATATCCTCTTTTTTTATATTTGCAAACTGGAATTATTTTTAATGTCATATCTATATTCTGGTTTTATGCTTGATATATGTAGAAAGGATACGGTTATGAATAAAACAGTAAAAGAATTGGTTTATGAATATTATATTAAAGGATACTCAATCCCTGATATTGCAGATATTTTGCGTATTAGCAAGCATACTGTTAAAGCTCAGATTGCGTCAATACGCAGGGGAAAGTTTGTAAAATATTCCCTTGATACTAAAATTTTCAAATAAAGTTATTCTGATTAAAAACTTTTATATTGACTTGGTTTAAGATATTTGGAGAATATAATTTCGCAATATTTATTTTAGGATATTTGTATGAAAAAACTATTTTCTATTTTAATCTTATCAAGTTTTGTAAGTTTTGTTCCTACAGCCACTTTTGCTCAAGAAAGCAACTGTGATTGCAGATGTATAAATTCTGTTGAAACAGTTGCAAATCCTGATAAAAGAGCTGCAAGTGTTACTGTTAATGTAACTGATGATTATTATATCATTTGTCAAGGTAATATTTTTAAGGTGGCATTTGAATGTAAATTTCTTTCCGAGTGTGCCAAAGAAGGCGATGAAGTATCATTTTATATTCCAAAAGATGTTTATACTTCTTGCGGAAATCTGATTTTACCTATGAATTCTCGATTTACCGGTTATGTTCGTGGTATTAGTTCTCAGAAAAAATTTAACAAGAATGCAAGAGTTTATGTCAGTATCAATAAACTCATTTTACCTGACGGAACAGAAATAGATGTGAAAGCCAGACCTTTTTCAAAAGATTTTTCGCTTGTTGAAAACGGTTGGATGACTGCTGGAAAACTAACGGCATCAACTGTCGGATTAGGTGTTGTTGGTGCAGGTGCCGGAGCGGGATTGGCGTTTATACCAAGTCCGCAAAAAATTGCCGTTGGTGCGGCTGCAATAGGTGTGCCTGTAGGGTGTTTTATCGGTTTGGTAACCGGATTGATAACTCCAGGATTAAAATATCACGCAAAAGCCGGCGAAGAAATAAAAATTATCCTTTGCGATAATATTTGTGTTCCAAAATGCAGTATTAAAGAATTTTAAATACTACAGATAGCATTTTCTTTCTTGTCCTGCTACTCCGGCATAAAGTTCGACAAATTGTTTTGCCGGACTTGAGTCGATTTTGGTTAACAGGACTTCTTCAATTTGGAAAAATCCGACATCTCCTGACATTTCAACATCAATTTTAATAGGTTTTCTTTCGCCACGATGAATGCCTATACGATTAATTGCATTTGCAGAATATTTATGAATATCTCCGACTTTTGGAGTTGTATTTATTGCCATAGGTATTCTTGCTCTACCTTTTGTCATATCGCATCCGTCCGCAATTAGTATAATTCCGGCCTCAATTGAGTGGATTTTTCTTGATGACATGTGACCGACAATTGATTCAGTTGCTAATGCTTTTATTATCACTCTTTTGTGTAAATCATTCGGATAGATGTGCAGAAGTGCTCGTTCAATAATTGGTTGAGCTAATAATGCAGACATTTCTTCGTGTGCCTGACGTCCTATTGCCATACCCAAATCGTGCATTAAGCCTGCTAAAATAACGGCGCATAAACTGTCTTCAAATGTTCCGATTTCTTCTTGTTCAAGTGATGTCGGAATACCTGCTTCGTGAAGGATTTTCATCATTTTTATTGCATTCCCGACAACTTGGCGCATATGAACCGGCCCGTGATCGTTAAATCCAAGACGTCTGATTGATACGTTATTTGCGTATTCTTGCATTTCTTGCAATTCTTCATCTGCAAAAAGGTGTTTTACAAGTTCCAAACATACAGGTATGTTTTTTAGTTTATCCAATATTTTAGATTCTGTTGATAATTCTTTTGCTGATTTCATATAATCCTTTCAAATGTCTGTCTATTAATATAATAACGCATAATTTACAAAAAGTTAACCCTTGAGTATAATAAAATTATGGATGATATTGAAAAAAACTATGCAGACTTTATTTCAACGGTTAGTCATGAATTAAGAACTCCTTTGACTTCAATTCGCGGATTTTCGCAGACTATGCTTACATCTTGGAATAAATTGGACGATGAAAGTAAAAAACATTTTGTGAAAATTATTGAAGATCAGTCAAATAGACTTATCCATCTTGTTGAAAATATGCTTTCTGTTACAAAAATGCAAACAACCGGCGGTAATTTTGTCTTTAATGAATTTGATATCAAATCACCAATAGAACAAATTATATCTGTTGTCAGAACTCAGTATCCTTCGCACAAGTTTGAATTTTTATACGCTAATACAACTGCAGGTATATTTGCAGATAAGGATAAATTCCAGCAGGTAATGACAAATTTGATTGAGAACAGTGCAAAATATGCTGTAGAAAATTCAAAAACTACAATAAAAACATTTATGGAAAATAATAATGTAGTAATTCAAGTTTCAAATATTGGGATTGGAATTGAAGAAAAAGATTATGATAAAATTTTCACCAAGTTCGCAAGGCTTGATAATCCGTTAACGAGAAAAGTTCAAGGAAGCGGTTTGGGGTTGTTTATTACGAAAAATCTTGTAGAAAAAATGTATGGTGAAATAACTGTAAAATCTGAGCCGTTAGAAGATATGCAAAACTACAGTAAGATAACTTTCACGGTATCTTTTCCGGTAAAAAATATTGAAGAACAAGCGAGGATAAAATGCAATCAGTAACACTAATTATTGATAAAAGGTTAGAATTATCCACCAAGTATAAAAAATTGTTGGAAACGGAAACTAATCATGTAATTATTTCAAAAGACTTGATTTCGGCTATGAAAATCATTCAGGATAAAGAGCCTGATTTAATAATAATTTCTGATAGTTTTGATGATGATTTATCTGATTTTTGTATGCAGGTCAGGGCATTGACATATAATATGCGTCCCGTAATTGTTGCAATGTCAAAATCCGCAGATATAAATGATAGGATTAAAGTTTTAGAAAGCGGTGCTGATGATTTTTTATCGGAACCTGTTAATTCAGAAGAATTTAAGGTAAGAATGACTGCACATTTGCGTAGAGAGTTTGAGTCTAATCTTGACATAAAACAGATTTTGCCAAATAAAAACTATACTTTACGTGCGTTAAAACGTAAATTATCTGATGAAACACAATGGGCGGTGCTTTATATAAGTATAGAAAATTTTGACAGTTATAAATTGGCATATACAGAGTTGGCGTCGGATAAATTACTCCAAACTTATGGCGCAATTATAAAATCCTCATTAGATGAAAATGATTATGTAGGAGAAATAAGTGAAAATGTTTTTCTTGTAATTACAGATATAACAAAAGCAGAACATCTTGCCAAATTTTTGACTTTTGCGTTTGATACGGTTGCAGCAAAATTTTATGCCGAACATGACATTGAGCGTGGTTACATGATTTTGCAAGGTGATGAATATGCAGGTCGAAGGGCAAACTTTGTACACTCAACGATAAGTGTTGCGACAAATGAATTTACCGCTTATAAAACCGTAACTCAGTTATTAAATACACTTATTCAAATTCATAATATGGCAGATTTACCTAATGAATCGAATTATTTGATGGAACGTCCGAAACTTGTTGCGAATGATTCTGTGTTGGAAAAAGAATTTAATAATAAAGTTTTGATTTTTGAAACTGATGATGCTTTGAGTATTTTGTTGAACACAATTTTAAATCTTCAAGGTTATGAAACTCAGATTGTAAACGAATACAAAATCCCTGATATTGAATTTGCACCGGCGATTATTATTGTTGATGCAGGAGATTTGGAAAAGAAAAACGGACTGAATTTGTGTTGTGTATTAAAACAAAATGATAAGTTTAAAAACTCAAAAGTTATAGTAACGTCAATTATTCATGACAAGGAGTTGGTTTTAAATACCGGTGCGGATTTATATTTGCCAAAGCCTTATGAAATTCCTAATTTAATAAAATGGGTTAATGAATTTATTAAAGAGTTTAATGACTAGGTAATTTTATATTTATTAGAAACAATTTGAGTCGAATTTGTCGATTTTTCCGTTGAAATTGTTGTCTATTCCGTCTGAACATGACCCTATAGATTCCGGACCTTCTGCGCGTACATTGTATTTCAAAAATTTATTCGGGATGATTGTCCATAAGTATAAGAAGAAATCTTTATGTGCTTTTGCGATTTTAGAATTTTTAATTATAACGGTGTTTTCATCATTTTTATTTTCACCGCTGTTTGAAAAGTTCATTGAACCTGTAATTAGGTATTCATTATCAATTATTATCATTTTTGAGTGAAGTTTCCCTGCGTAATTTTCGGTTTTGAGTAAAATGCCGTTATTTCGCAGTATTGAATGTTTTGAATGTGCAGTTGTAGTCCCGTTTCCGTCAATTATAACTCTCACATCAATTCCTCGTTTTTTTGCATCAATCAGGGCTTCGGTAATCTTTTCGTGAGTAATTAAAAATGTTGGCATATAGATATAGTGGTTTGCATTTTTAATAAGTTCGATAATTCTTTTTGATTGTTTATCTTGTGGAGAAAAATATATTTCAATTTCACTTGAGCCTATTTTAAATTTGTTTGTTTGATTGAGTTTTTCTTTTTTTGTATGGAATTTTCCGCTAAGCATTTGCTCAAATTCTTTGGTATACAGGTTGGCAACATCTTTTGATGTGATTATAACAACGTCGTTTACGTCGTAGTTTGATAATCCTGTTTTGGAAAAATTCATTGAGCCGGTATAGACAATTGAATTATCAAATATGATAAATTTGTTGTGCATAATCATATTGCTAAGACTTTTTGTATTTGATTTATCTGAACGATAGTTTTGTACAAGGTTTGAAATTAGGTGGTTATTTTTATAGAAAGTTTTATTTACATCATAATTTTCGTCAAAAACGTATCTTATTTTTACCCCTCTTGCTTTTGCTTTTGCCAGAGCTGTGGTAATTGCCGGAACTTCATCATAACCGTATAATGCAATATCAATAGTTTCTTTTGCTGAATTTGTCAGATTTACAAATTCTTTGCAGACGATTGTTTCGCAACGATTATTTGGGATGAGGTTTTTAGTAAAATCCGTGAAATAAATTTTTATATTTCCGTCATTAACCTGTAACGGTGGTTGAGGAACATTTGGAATATTATAAATATCTTTGTCTTTTTGCAATTTTATATCGGGGTGGGCTTTTTTGCTTTGGGAATGGCAAAATTTGCATGGAGTTGTATTTGCGGGCAATTGTTTTTGTGGAATGATGATTTTGTCGTGTGCAATGTTTCCGTACGGACAATCAAGAGTGTGAAATTTTCCTGAACGATGATTAAGGATAACCAAGTTAAGCTTTTTGGCTTTTTCAAGATTAGTTTTAAACTTTTCTTTTGAGGTGATATCTTCTTCAATTATTCCGAAACCGCTGTGTTTTAAGATGTTTTTGTAATCAATTCCGTTAACTTTTACATTGGCATAACGACATTCACTTGTAACTTTTGGCGTAAAGTTTATTGAAACTTTTTCATTTTCAAGAGTTTTTTGAGCGAATTCTTGAGCTAAATATCCGAGCGATATTATTTCATTTCTGTTTAAATTGAATTTTTTTGCGTACTTGTCAAAAAATTCATCTGAAACTTCAAGCGAAAACGTTTCTATTCCGTCGATACAAACCGTTTCATCATTATCAATAACTTTATCATTATTTAGGTCTATTGCAAGTTGTACGGGCGATAATACTTTCAGAACGGTTTTATATTTTTCGTTCATTTTTATAAACAAAGAAAATATTATTAATAGCGATAGCAGAAGTATTGTTGTAATTGCGTTTTTCATATTATAAATTTTTATAATTTGTTATATCAAAACCTAAGCGATTTATAGTATCTTTTAGTTTTAAATCCTGTGTTATTTCAAATTCTTTTGTATGAGAATTTTTGGTATCGTTTTGGTATTTGCAAGGGTGGATTAGAGCTTCTGCAACGATATCTTTTTCAATTGTTTTTAAGCCGTATTCAATTGCATCAGCCTCCATCATTCCGGTATAACCTACACCGATTATGTAATCATTTGTTTTAAGATTATATTCAGCTAAGGTTTTACGATTAATTTTTGTATAATGTTGAAGCAGTAAAATCTTGACAATATTTAGCGGATATGCAAGATTTAAGTGTTTTGAAAATCTTGGTATGACGTAAAATTCTTCATACTGAGTTCTTACGTAATTAATATTAAATTCCTTTGCCAGTTTGCAGGTAATTTTGAAAAGCTCGGGAATAGCGTGAGTGTGGACGTGAGAATCCAAATGGTCAACATTAGTTTGGGCAATTACTTTTTTGATTTGTTCTCTAAATTCATTTTCAATCTGTGTTAGAATTTTTTTGTTATTTTGATTTAAAATAAACCATCCGTAGCCCTTGTTAAAGTATCCGTTTTCATCTGTCAGGTTGGGACAATTTGTTAAAGCCTTGCCTTCCATAATATTTAGGTGAACTGCAATTCCCAAATTCGGACAGTCTGGAAGTATGTCATGAATTGCGCTGTCAAATGATTC
This sequence comes from uncultured Candidatus Melainabacteria bacterium, assembly GCA_946055575.1. GTDB lineage: Bacteria > Cyanobacteriota > Vampirovibrionia > Gastranaerophilales > Gastranaerophilaceae > Zag111. Next base: position 12,468 of record CAMGGL010000019.1, on the reverse strand, counting down.
CCCGTTTGCACAGAGGCTTGCGCTTGTTAAAAATCCGTTATTGTAACCTTCCAAAACCGCCTGATTGTGATTGGAGCTTAGTCCGAAATCATCAGCATTCAAAATAAAACTTCTGCTTCCCATTTATAGTCCTTGCAAATTTATGATAAAATTATATAATTATGATATTAGAAAGAGGGACTAAATGCAAACTTCTAAACTGGCGGTAATAATTCCATGCTATAACGAGGAATTATGTATAAAATCAACTTCAGAAAGACTTTGTGAGGTTTTGGATGATTTGATTAAAAAGGGTAAAATTTCTGCGGAGAGTTATTTGTACTTTGTGGATGACGGTTCCTCAGATAGAACTTGGCAGATTATTGAAGATTTGCATACCCAAAACCCGAATAGATTTAAGGGGCTAAAGTTTATAAAAAATTATGGTAACCAAAAGGCTTTAATTGCAGGTTTGGAAGGTGTAAGAACTTTAGGTTGCGATTGCGCAATTTCTATTGATGCCGATTTGCAGCAAGATGAAAATGCAATTGAAAAGTTTATTGATGAATTTCATAACGGTAATGAAATTGTTTTGGGTGTGCGTAATAATCGAAAAACTGATAAATTCTTAAAGAAAACGACCGCTGTTATGTTTTATAAATTGATGAACATTTTAGGTGTAAAAATTCCTATGAATCACTCGGATTACCGTTTAGTCAGTAAAAATGCACTTGACATAATGGGAAAATATAATGAAACGGATTTGTTTTTGCGGGGTTTTTTCCATGAGGTTGGTTTAAAACATACAATTGTGAAATTTGACGTGAAACCGAGAAGTGCAGGAGTGTCAAAATTTAATTTTATGTCACTTTTAGCTTTGGCATTGAACGGCATTACATCATTTAGTGTTGTTCCGTTAAGAATAGTTGCGGTTTTGGGATTTTTTATGGCTGTAATCGCATTTTTGGTTGGAGTTGAAACTGTTTTTGAAAAATTAGTGTTTAACAATTCTCCAAACGGTATTGCAACCGCGATTATTTTGTTATGTTTTTTTGGCGGGTTACAGATATTTTGCTTGGGAATAATTGGAGAATATGTTGGGCAAGTATTTCGGGAAGTTAAAGCTCGTCCGAGATATATTCCTGAAAAAGAACTCGCTTAATCAATTTCTGCAATAGGGTAGAGTGATTTGAGGTATTTGACGTTTTCTATGTCTATTTGTGCATAAATTGCGCATTGTTTGTCTTTTGCATCTGCAAGAATTTGAGCTGTCGGAGATATAATCAAAGAAGTTCCTATTGCCCCTATATTATCATTTATTTTACCTGTTTGATTTGATGAAACGACATAGACCATATTGTCAAAAGCTCTTGTTCTGTTCATTGCAACCCACATATCCTGCGCATATTTTAAACTTTCGGTATCATCGTATATTTCAGACGGGACAATCCACGCTGTTGGAAGTACAATAATTTCCGCTCCCATTTTAGTTAATTTTTTGTAGTGAAGCGGATATCTGATATCATAACAAATTCCAATTCCGACTTTGGCAAAATCAAAATTCACAACGATTTCTTCTTTTCCGGCTGTAATTCTTTCTCCCTCAGTTCCGCCCATATAGTTATAAAGGTGAATTTTTCGGTATTTGGCAATAATTTCTCCGTCACGGTTTATTGCAAATGATGTATTATGTAACTTGTCTTTGGATTTTTCGATTACTGTGCCTGCAATTATGTTTGTATGATATTTTTTTGCTAAATTGCATAATGTTTTGACAACTTCTCCGCCCTGTTCATTTTCAGGTTCATTGAGAAATGAGTTATGGTCAATTCCTGTGGAAAAAAATTCGGGCATAACGACTAAATCGAGTTCTTTATCAGAGTTTTTTTTGATAAAGTGTTCAATTTTATTCATATTAACTTCTTTTTTTCTTAATGTTGGTGATATTTGTATATTCAATATTCCTGCCATTTTCCCTCCTTTTTTATATCATTTTATTATAAATCAAAAAATTTGACATTGGAAATTTTTGGGAATACTATAACGCTTGAATATACATATATAGGAGTATTAGCGGTATGAATAGCACATTAGAGAAAAAAACTTATACAAAACAAGAATTGTTGGATTTATATAATTTACCATTGGATGAATTGTTGAAAGAATCAGCAAAGTACATGTCCAATGATGTTGAATGTTGTTCTTTAATAAACGCAAGAAACGGTAAATGTTCGCAAAATTGTAAATATTGTGCGCAAAGTTCTCACTATTGTACGAATATAAAGACTCATCCGCTGGTTGATATTGAAGAAGTAAAAAAATCGGCAAAAGAAGCAAAGCAAAATCAAGCGTACCATTTTGCAATTGTAACGAGCGGAAAAACTCCTGATGAGGGTCGTGATTTTAATATTGAATTGGATATGATTAAAGAGATAAACAAAGTCGGAGATTTAAAATCTTGCGCATCGCTCGGAATTTTAACCGAAGAGCAGGCAAAAGCTCTTGCCGATGCCGGTTTAAAAAGATTTCATCATAATATTAACACTTGCCGTTCATATTATCCTGAAGTTTGTACAACTCATACGTTTGAAGATCGTATAAACACTTGTAAACTCGTAAAAAAATACGGAATGGAGCTATGCTGTGGCGTAATTTTGGGTATGGGTGAAACTGTTGAGCAACGTATTGAAATGGCAATGGAATTAGCAGAAATTGAACCTGATTCAATCCCGATTAATATATTGATGCCAATACCTGAAACTCCGTTTGAAAACTACCATGACAAAATTGATGAAGAAAATATTTTACGTTCAATGGCAGTTATAAAAATAGCCAATCCGAATTCTAAATTGCGTTTTGGTGGCGGAAGAATGAAATTATCCGAAAAAAATCAAGAACTGGCTTTGAAAACTTGCGTTGAGGGTGTGCTTATCGGTAATTATCTTACAACCGTAGGCAAAGCTCCTGAACAAGATTTGGCAATGCTTAACGAACTTGGCAAAGATTTAGTTTAGATATTCTCATTCATTTGGATAATGGATATTAGTATAATAAATGCTATATTTATTTCTGTAATAAGAGGGTTTATCAAATGGATGTTAATATTTTAAGAAATTTGTCGTATGGTGTTTATGTTGTTTCAACTCCAAACGGTGCAAAGTCTACAGGTTGTATTGCAAACAGTTTAATGCAAATTACTCATGATACCATAGCCGTTAGTATCAATCACAAAAATTATACAAATGAATGTATAAATAAGTATAAAAAGTTTGCGATTTCAATATTGGGTGTGGATGTTGAAGATAATGTAATTCCGGTTTTTGGTTTTCAAACAGGGCATGATGTTGATAAATTCGATGGAATAAAAACAATAAATATAGATGGAATTGACGTAATTGAAAATTCTGTCGGATATATAATTTGTGAGCTTGTTAATAAACTTGAAACAGAAACTCATACGATATTTTTAGGTAAAATTTTAGATGGTAAAATTCTGCATGAACAAATACCCATGACTTACGCTTATTACCATGCCGTTAAAAAAGGAAAAAGTCCGGAGAATGCTCCTACTTATATAGAGGAAAAAACGCAGGCAAAATTGGCTTATCGCTGCCGTATATGCGGGTTTATCTATGAGGGAGATATTACAAAAGAGCCGGAGAATTACGTTTGCCCGATTTGTAAAAAAGGTAAAGAATTTTTTGATAAAATTTAACATTAAGTGTAAATTTTACAAATGTTAATCCTTCTTATCATGATTTAACATTTTGAATAAAAACTTGCAAAATTTGGAACGGTTATAAGACGTAACTTTTCAACCTTTTGATGTAGAAATATTTAGATACATTACAAAATGTATCCGTCATATGGTTTAAATTTTACAAATCTCTATTAATTTTTTAATCATTTTATGATAGAATAATTGAATAGAGATTAAGGGAAGTTAGGGTGAAAACCTTACAGAACCGTAGTCGTGAGAGTCGGAATACTTAATAGAAAGCATGCCACTTACGAAACTGAGGAGATAGTTATATGCAAAATGCGGTTAATAATAATGGGAATAATGAAAATGTAGTAGGAATATCGTCAGCACACGTCAGCGATATGATAAAAAGAGTTCATGACTCTAATGCTATGTTTACTCAACAAGTTATTGAAAGTGCGTCTAAACTTGATAATGTTTTTATAGTAAAAAAAGATGGTACAAGAGAACAGTTTAACGTACAAAAAGTTGTTGCTGCTGTACAAAAATCAGCAACTCGTATGTTGATTAAGTTTAATGATGAAGAAATTAAAAGAATTTGCGATTTCGTTAATAAAAATGTTAACGATTTACAAAAAAATGAAATTACTATTTTAGAAATTCATAACATTGTAGAAAGTGCTTTGGAAAGCATAAATCCAAAAGTTGCACAAAGTTACAGAAATTACAGAAATTATAAAACCGATTTTGTTGCTATGCTTGATAAAGTTTATCAGGAAAGTCAAAAAATTATGTATATCGGAGATAAAGAAAATTCCAACTCTGATTCTGCGCTTGTGTCAACAAAGCGTTCTTTGATATTTAATCAATTGAACAAAGAATTGTATAAAAAATTCTTCTTGACGGTAGATGATTTGCAGGCAATCAGAGAAGGATATATCTATATTCACGATATGTCAGCTCGTCGTGACACAATGAATTGTTGCTTGTTCAATGTAGCTGAAGTTTTGAAAGGCGGCTTTGAAATGGGCAACCTTTGGTATAACGAACCAAAGACATTGGATGTTGCTTTTGACGTAATCGGTGATATTGTTATGGCTGCAGCAAGTCAGCAGTACGGAGGTTTTACTGTTCCGGAAGTTGATAAAATTTTAGCACCTTATGCGGAAAAATCTTATCAAAAACAGTATGACAGATATATTTGTATGGGATTGTCATTTGAAAAGGCAAGAGAAGAAGCCTTGAAAGATGTTCAAAATGATTTTGAACAAGGATTTCAAGGTTGGGAATACAAATTTAATACTGTAGCATCATCTCGTGGTGATTATCCGTTTATTACTATGACAATCGGATTAGGTACAGGCGAGTTTGAAAAAATGGCATCATTGACAATGCTTAGAATCCACGCAAAAGGTCAAGGTAAGAAAGAAAATAAAAAACCTGTACTTTTCCCTAAGATTGTATTTTTATATGATAAGGATCTTCACGGAGAAGGTTGCCAGTTACATGATTTATTTGAAGCAGGTGTTGAATGCTCAAGAAAAACGATGTATCCGGATTGGTTGTCTTTAACCGGTGACGGATATGTTGCAAGTATTTATAAAAAATATAAAAAAGTTATTTCACCTATGGGTTGCAGAGCGTTCTTATCTCCATGGTTTGAACGTGGTGGAATGAAACCGGCAGATGAAAATGATGAACCTATTTTTGTAGGTAGATTTAACATTGGTGCAGTCAGCCTTCACCTTCCGATGATTCTTGCCAAAGCAAGACATGAAAGCAAAGATTTCTATGAAGTTCTTGATTATTATATGGAATTGATTAGAAAAATTCATATAAGAACTTATGAATACTTGGGTGAAATGAAGGCTTCCGTGAACCCGTTGGCTTATTGTGAAGGTGGTTTTTACGGTGGTCATTTGAAACCTGGTGATAAAATTAAACCGATATTGAAAGCTGCAACTGCTTCATTCGGTATTACGGCATTGAATGAATTGCAGGAACTTTATAACGGTAAATCATTGGTTGAAGACGGAGAATTTGCTATTGAGGTAATGGAATACATCAATAAAAAAGTAAACCAATACAAAGAAGAAGACGGTAATCTTTATGCTATATACGGTACACCTGCTGAAAATCTTTGTGGTTTACAAGTTAAACAATTCAGAAAAAAATACGGAATAAAAGCAAAAGTTTCTGACAGAGGATATGTTTCTAACAGTTTCCATTGTCACGTTGCAGAAAATATTTCGCCGATTGAAAAACAAGATTTGGAAAATCGTTTTTGGGATTTGTTTAACGGTGGCAAAATTCAATACGTAAAATATCCTATTTCGTACAACAAAGAAGCAATCAAAACCCTTCTTGAACGTGCAATGGATAAAGGTTTTTATGAAGGTGTAAATTTATCATTAGCTTATTGCGATGATTGTGGTCACCAAGAATTGTCAATGGATGTTTGTCCAAAATGCGGAAGTAAAAACCTTACTAAAATTGATCGTATGAACGGATATCTTTCATATTCAAGAGTTAATGGCGATACACGTCTTAATGAAGCAAAAATGGAAGAAATCAAAGACAGAGTAAGTATGTAGGGTCAAATAAACAAAGACCCTTTCAGTATTTGCCGGAATTCTCGAAAACCTGCGTATGTCCGTTTTGAAATCGGTGTTTGCAGTAATTTTGAATTTAGCAAATCGAACTATACTAACAGGAGTAGAAATGAATTATCACAATATAACAAAAGATGATATGTTGAATGGCGACGGCTTGAGAGTTGTTTTGTGGGTTGCCGGTTGTACTCATCATTGTGATGGTTGTCAAAATCCTATTACTTGGGATTTGGCAGGTGGATTACCGTTTGACGAGGCGGCAGAAGAAGAACTCTTTGAAGCATTGCAAAAACCGCATTGTGCAGGTATAACTTTTAGTGGTGGAGATCCTTTACATCCGTTTAATCGTTCTGAAGTTACAAGATTGGCAAAAAAATGTAAAGAGCTTTGCCCAGATAAGACTGTTTGGGCATATACCGGTTTTGTTTGGGAAGATGTTGCAAATGAAGAAGTTATGAAATACGTTGATGTTTTAGCTGACGGCAGGTTTGTAAAAGAATTGAATGATAATAATATTCATTGGGTTGGTAGTTCAAATCAACGTGTGATAAATGTTCCGGAAACTTTGCGAACTAATAAAGTTGTTTTACATGAATAATTTATTTGTAAAAAAATGTAAAACTGTTTTTGTTGATAAGCAAAAAAATATTTTTAGATACTTTAGGAATAGCATAAATTTAAGAAAAAGGATTTATTTATGTTATCTGGAGTAAACATTTACAACTACGATATAAAACCATATTATAATAAATATCAGCAACCCCGTTTTATAAAAGCAAACAATACACAAAATCAGGATACGGTTCGTTTTACCGGCAAGTCTGCTCCTTCAATGTACAATACTGTGTTTGAGTATTTGGCGGCTGAAATATTGGGAAGTAATAAAAAATACTGTGTAGATGGCTCAATGCTTTCAGCATCAAAAATTGGTGATGCCGTAAAAACACTTGTAAACGAAGGTAGATTTTTCTTACCTTTCAAGTTTAGTATTGCAGATAAAATCAAATGGAAAAGTTATATACCTAAAGATGTGCGAGAATACTCTATAGGCAAAATTAATGATGCCCGTATAAAAAGAATGGAAGAATGGCATGATCTTTTAAAATACCTTGAAAGAGCTCCAAAAGTAAACGATGAAGAACATTTGCCGGAATTGATTAACAAATTAAGGAAAGATGATTCTTTGCGTTTGGTGATTTGGAATTCTATTTCGGCGGAGTTAAAAGAAAACAATCGCCACTTGCCTGTTCCATTGAATGAAAAGGCTTTACTTGATACAATAGAAGGTTTTGAAAAAATAGATCCTAAAGATAGGGCAGTTCGCTGTTCTTCTCCTTCTTTTTTGGAAATGTATACCCATAGATTACGAGATAATAAACTTATGGAAATGGGCATTTCCGAAAATGATGCTGTTTGGGTAAAAATTCCGTCTATTAAACATGATCCGTTGCATAGGCGTGAAAATATAAATAATTTAGAAATTCTAAGTTGTAAAAACTGGTGTACACGTTCAAGTGTTGATAAGGCAGAAGCAGCTTTGGAAGATGGTGATTTCTATATTTATTTAAAACGTAATCCTATGAATCTTTGGGAACCGCTAGTCGGTATGACTACTTCAAAAGGTAAAATTGACCAAATTCAAGGGGTTGAAAATAATAATATTGTACCTTTAAATTTGGTAAATGAAATCAAATCATATATTGCAAGTCGTAATTTGCAATGTGGTTCGGGTGTTTTTGATGAAGGACCGAAGGCAACTCAAGCAATTATGATTAGTGAAAAACTTAATGAATTGGATGGTATTTCTAAAAAAACTTTTATCAAAGCAATAAAAGATAATAATGATGAAGCTGTTTTCAGATTTCTCAATGTTGATACTAAGGTTCTAGAAGATGGAACACTAGAAATAGCAGGTTATAAACCGTCTTATATTCTCAATCAAAAAAATGGCATGGTTGTTCCGTATTCTATGTTTGGTATCAATGAGGATGAGCTTTTAAAGAATGTAAAAATTATAAACGGTGATTTTGTTCTTCATCACAAAAACCAGATATTTTGTTCAAGTATAACCCAATTCCCTCCAAAACTGGAAAAAGTTAAAGGTAAAATTGTTTGCTCAAAAGAACAATATGAACGATTTAAACCTGAAATTGACAGACTGGTTGGAGATGATTCTCACAAACTTATTATTCGTAGTTAATAAAATAAAAGAGGCATTGATGCCTCTTAGTGTACAGTTGTGGGGCTGTAAAATAAGGTGAAGTGTTAGTGTTACCTAACACTTATTTCGTAAAAAATGAAGTCTTTTGTCAGGATTCGGTTATCTCGTCTTCCGAATATAAACTGTTTGGTTTGTTGTGCCCTCTGTAACCAATTCCTGCACGGTATCCCGATACTGAGTATAACACGGGTAAGGATGGTTCAATCCATTTTAAGCCTGAAAGTAAAGATACGGTTGCAATATCATCTGTATGTAAACCTAAGTCTACCAGCTCAGGTGTTCTGGTTTCGTTTTTGTTTTTCTGTGAAAACATAGGATTTATGAGTTTTTTCCCGATATAATTGGCAATAAAACTTCCTCCTATTACTCCTGTAAGTAAAATACCGCCAACCATTCCGACGCATCTTGCAGTTTTTGATTTTATTCCAAGTTTTTCTAATACCCCAAGTGCAATACCGGCTCCGATGTTGCATAGAAATATATTGGCTAAATACTGATAAGTACCCTCTTTAATTTTGTTTGGGACACGTTCTTTCCAATTTTTTTCGGTGAGTTTGTCTGCTGTTATTCCACCAACAATCCCTCCTGCAACAGGTACAGCTCCATATATTGATAACCAGCCAATTTCTTTGAAAATATCTTTAGCTTTGATATTTTCAGGTGGCGGAATAAGTTTATCAAGTAAATTTTTATCTTTTATAGTATCAATTTCTTTTGGTGATAAAATTTTTGTTTTCGCTTTGTTTAGTACGTTTGTAAGTTTTTCTGATACTTCATTTTCGGATAGATATTTTGAAATTATTTCAGTATTGCTTGTTATTATTTCGTTCAGAGTTTTTCCTGTTTTCTTTCCGGTAATGTATGCTGCAATCTTGGGAGCATTTATCGCCGAAATGATTGTTGCTGCAAGTATTATTGCAGATTTTAGTCCTATTTTTTGTCGTTTATGAGCAGGAGCATTTCGAGTTTGTTCGATTACAAGCGCCGAACCTCCAATAGTTAAAGCTGCGGGGATGTATTTGTTTATTTTTGCTGTTAAAAGCGGTTGATCTAAATATCTTCCGATTGATGCTAATTTCATTATTATAGGGTATCCTTTTTAAGTCTGTCTATTTGCTCTTTGTTCTTCTGATAAAATTTTGTATATTCAATCATTTTATCTAAAATATTTTGCGATACAATATGTTCAATTTTGCAGGCGTTTTCTCCGGCTTCTTCCGGTGTAATATCTAATATCTTTTCAAAAAAATCTTTTAGTATATGATGTTTTTGATAGACTTTTTTTGCTTCGCTAATTCCGCTTTTTGTTAAAGATATTGCCTCATAACTGGAATAATTTATAAGTTTTTTTTCGACAAGTCTGGACAATGCTTCCGATACGGAAGCCCTTGATACATTTAGCTTTCTGGCAAGTTCAGCACCTTTTAACGGTTTGTTATTTGTATGTGCAATGTATATTTCTTCCAAATAGTCTTCTAAACCTGATGTTATATTCTTTGCCGTGTTCATATTAACCTCAGAAATTTAACAATAATTATTGTAAGGTAAACCTAACACATTGTCAAGCAAAAAAGTTTGTCGGATTTATACTATTCATAGCGCAGAGCGTCAATTGGGTTAAGTAAAGAGGCTTTGTATGCCGGATAATAACCGAAACCTATACCGATTGCGGCTGAAAATCCGAGAGATAACAGAATTGATGATGCGGTGATTGCAATATTCATACCGGCGAATGCCTGCATTAAATAAGCACCGCCGACGCCTATCAATACACCGATAAGCCCTCCTATCATTGACAGTAAAAATGATTCTATAAGAAATTGTATACGGATGTCGGATGCTTTAGCGCCGATTGCCATACGTATGCCTATTTCTTTCGTACGTTCGGTAACAGATACAAGCATTATATTCATAATCCCTATACCGCCGACGATTAATGAAACTCCGGCAATTGCGCCCAGTAATAATGACATTGTTTTTGTTGTTGATTTAATTGATTCTTGCATTTCGGCAAGGTTTCTTATTTCAAAATCATTTTCTTGATTTTTTCCGATATTATGCCGTTGAATTAAAAGTTCTGTAATATCTTGTTCTGTGGTATTTATTATTTCGTCATTTTGTGCTTTTACTGTTATCATTCCGACTGTACTCGGAAAATCAGTACCAAAAACTTTCCTTTGAGCTGTTGTTATCGGGATGAATACTATATCATCCTGATCCTGCCCCATTCCGCTTGAACCTTTTGTTTTTAATAATCCTATGACTTTAAACGGGATATTTCCTATACGGATAGTTTTGCCAATCGGGTCAACATCTCCAAAAAGTTCATTTGATACGGTTTGACCAAGTACTGCGACTTTGGTGTTATTTTTTATATCTTCGGGTAAAAATCCTCTGCCTGATTCAATTTCATAGTTTCTTATCATGAAATACGGCATGGTTGTTCCGCCTACAGATGTTGACCAGTTTTGGTTACCGTACATTATTTGTTTTGATTCGGATGAATATGGTGCAACTGCTAAAATCCCTCTACATTTTGTTTCTATGGCTTCAGCATCTTTTATTGTCAAAGTTGGACGGGTGCCTGAGCCCATTCTAACACCTCCTGATTTTGCTGATGCCGATCGTACCATAAGTAAATTACTTCCCATAGATTCCATTTCTTTGGCAATTTTTATGCTGGCACCCGAGCCTACGGCAAGCATGATAATTACTGCACTAACGCCAATAATTATCCCAAGACTTGTCAGCATTGAGCGCATTTTGTTTATTTTTAGCGAAACTGTTGCCATTTTTAAAATTGATTTGAAGTCTAACATAGTTAGTTTCCTTTTTTATTATGTTTCTTTTGTTCTATGTGAAAGCCATTTTTCTTTTGATTCATCAAGTACGATTTTCCCGTCCTTAAATTTTATAACTCGTTTTGTGTATTCTGCGATGTCAGGTTCGTGGGTTACAAGGACAATTGTTTTACCCATTTCTTCATTCAGTTTAACAAAAAATTCCATAACCTCGATACTTGTTTTTGTATCAAGGTTTCCTGTCGGTTCATCGGCTAAAATCAGCGGAGCATCGTTGACGATTGCTCTTGCAATAGCTACTCTTTGCTGTTGACCGCCTGACATTTGGTTTGGCATATGGTCTTCTCGGTTTTTTAATCCGACGATATTTAGAGCCCATTTTGCGCGTTCAATCCGTTCTTCTTCCGGGATGCCTTTATAAATCATTGGCAGGCAAACATTATCAAGTGCTGATGTTCTTGATATCAAATTAAATCCTTGAAAGATAAATCCTATTTTTTCGCAACGAACTTTTGCCAATTGGTCATTGTCCATATTCAGCATATCGTTTCCGTCCAGATAGTAACTGCCTGAAGTCGGTTTATCAAGTGTTCCGAGCATATTCATACAGGTAGATTTTCCTGAACCCGATGTTCCCATTATTGCGACAAATTCCCCTTTTTTGATGTTAAAAGAAACGTCATTTAGTGCGTTAAATGAGTCTTCGCCTGTCTGATATGTTTTTATTGCGTGTTTTACTTCGATTAAGTCCATAATTATAATCCTGTTTTTTGATCAAGTTTAAAGTGGTCAATCAGCTTTTGTATTGAAATGATTTCATCATAGAAATTTTCGATATATCGGGTATCAGAAAGCGGTCTGAATAAACTGCACAATTCAAATAAATCTTTTTTTGTTGAAATAGCAAATATGATATTATCGTCAAAGAATGAACATTTAATTTGCTTTGTGCCAAAAGCTGTTTCGATATTTTTTAATCTTTCCATAAAAGCAGTAGTAAGAAGATAACGAGCTTCAATTTGGTCTTTTGTGTATACGTTGAAATTTTTTTCAAAAGATAAATCTTCCAGTTTTACATCTTGCATTTTCTTTTTTTTCTTATAGTTTAGGTACATTATTATGCTGATACACGCACAAAGTATAAGTGATTAT